>JBEGUX010000173.1:0-9696 GCA_041178685.1 Bacteroidota bacterium | reverse complement strand
TCGTTTAAAGCAAGCGTACGCAGAATTACAACTGCGTGTGACGCGCTTTTCTTCGGTTGAGCAGGAACTGATCAACACGCGCGACCGGCTCGACAACGAGCTGGAAATGTATAAGCGTTTGCATCATTTTAATACTGCAGCACTGAAAGAACAAACCGGCCATGACTTCATCCGACTGGTTGCCGAAGCCATCATTGATGTATTTGAACTGGAATCATCTATAGTACACCTTGAGCGAAGTGAAAACTATGGCGGCTCGTTGACCTATTACGAGGGAATGATTCTTGAAGGCACGAATCAGGAAGACCTAGTCAAGGACATACAAAAACTATCCTTGTTTGTTCCTGTTGGAAGGAGCACCATCCTTCAACAGGAAGCACTAAAAGACATTTCGATTTTCTCATCCTTCAACGAAGCATTGTGTGCCACTGTAAGTGACCCTGAATCGGAATTCAAGTTTCACCTGATTGGTCTTATTTCAATCAAAAATGCGCCCATCTACAACAAGCCAAAAAAGAGTCACCCTACCATCTTTAGCATTTTTGCGCAACAAGTAGAATCGCTGATAGCCAATCGTCAGAAAAGAAAGCAAATCGATCAACAAATCCTGAAGATCCAGGCCTCCGATCGTGAGTTGAAAAAACTATCGCTCATTGCCACAAAAACAAAGAATGGCGTTATCATAACGGACAACAAAGGAAGAATTGAATGGGTTAACGATAGCTTTGAAGAAACTTCCGGCTATAAATTGGAGGAAGTAATTGGTAAAAAGCCCAAAGATTTTCTGCAACGGGAAGGTATCAGTGATGAAGCCCGAAAAATCTTATCAGAAGCATTACGTGATAAGAAAAATGTGGAGGTAACTATTGTAAACCATAGCAAAGATGGCAGACCGTATTACAATCAACTGGAGATAACTCCTGTATTCGATGAAAGCGGAAACCACATCAACTTTATTGCACTTCAGAAAGATATCACTGCCGAAACGATGTTCAAGCAGGAAATACTGAAAGTGAATTCCAGGTTTGAATTAATTACAACACGTTCAAGTATTGGCGTTTGGGAATTTACACCATCGACAAATACCATAGTTTGGAACGATGTAATGTACGATATCTATGGCGCCGAAAAGGATTTTTCCAACGATAAACTACGATCATTTTGGGCTGAAAAAATCTACCCGGAGGACCGTGCGCGCACCACTGGCAATGTGGAAGAAATGCTACATGGAGATTCCAATCTGATTGAACATGAATTCAGGATTACAAGAAACGGCTATACTGAACCCCGGATAATTCGTTCTTTACTGATTGCTGAAAGAGATGAAAAAGGACAGCTGCTTCGAATCATCGGAACATCAAACGACGTCACTGAAATACGTAGCTACGAACAGAATATTATCAGTAAAAATGAAGAGCTGAAAAAAATTAATGCAGAACTAGACAATTTCGTCTACAGTATATCTCATGACCTGCGCTCTCCCCTGCTATCAATCAAAGGTATTCTTACTATTGTAAAAGATGCCAATGAACTGTCGGATAAAAGCAAGAACTTCCTGGAGATGGCATCCACCTCAGCCGACCGGCTTGATGGTACTATTCAGGAAATTCTGGATTATTCAAGAAACGCTCGTCTGGAATTACAGCTGACCGAATTTAATATTGAAGATCTGGTGAAAATCATTTTCGATGATTTAAAGTACTCGTGTCAGGAAAACATGCGATTTGTAGTGAATACAATTGGTAATCCGGTAATTCTATCCGACAAATACCGCGTGAATACACTTTTGAAAAACATCATCGGGAATTCTGTAAAATACCATCGGTTAGATATTGCAGATCCATTTGTTAACGTGAATATTATCAGAACTGAAGATACTATCACTGTAGCAATTTCAGATAATGGACAAGGTATTCCGGAAAAAAACATACAAAAAGTATTCGGCATGTTCTTCCGGGGAACAAGCAAAGTTCCAGGAACAGGACTCGGATTATATATTTGTAAAGAAATTTTAGCGAAACTAGGTGGAAAAATAGACTTAAAATCAAAAGTTGACGAAGGAACTACGATGACTATTAATTTTCCTATTAAATAATGCTACTATGAAGCACTTTTTGCTCATCGACGACGACGGCATATTCAACTTCATTCATACAGAGGTTATAAAAACTGTAGATCCCTCTGCACAGATAGATACATTTAATTCCAGCACTGATGGATTTTCATATCTGGTATCAAAGTTGGAACAGCATCAAAAATTACCCGACTATCTTTTTTTGGACATACGAATGCCGGAAATGGATGGTTTTGAATTGCTGGAGAGATTGAAGAAATACCCAATCGAGCAAACAAAGGGAATGAAAGTGTATATGCTTACTTCCTCGCTCGATGACAGGGACAGATCAAAGGCGTTTAATTCACCACTTGTTAAAGGATTCAAAAGTAAGACCTTGACGATTAATATGCTTCATGAAATTATTGAAGATAACAATGATGAGTAATTCGTATTTTGCAAATGAAATCTAATAATCGGATCGCATTGATCCGTTGTATTGCCATCCGGCCATAAATTATGCAAATCGAATCGCTGTTTAAAGATATTTCGCTGGTTGATGCGCTTAATAAATATGGAATAAAAAAATCGTTTGAACGAGACATCACCATCTTTGAAGCCGGAGAGGTAATTACATCAATTCCGATGGTGCTTGAAGGCGTACTTCGAATAGTACGTCAGGACACCGAGGGTCATGAAGTATTTCTGTATCATTTATATCCTGGCGAAACATGCGCCATGGCTCTAAATTGTTGCGAAGCAGGCAAGGAGAGCATGGTAAAAGCCATCACCGAAGATCAAACGCTTTTATTATTGATTCCCATCCGGCAGGTTTCCGACTGGTTAAGGTTTGATGAATGGAAACTTTACGTGAATCAAACGTATGGCAAGCGATTTGCAGAGTTACTGGAAGTAATCGACCTCATTGCATTCAGCAATATGGACAAGCAACTCCTTCATTATCTGCAAGAGCGATGCAAAGCGACTAACACCTCTGCCCTTTTCATCACCCATCAGCAAATCGCTGATGAAATGCATACTCAGCGAGAAGCCATCAGTCGGCTGCTGCGATCCATGGAACAAAAAAGCCTGGTAAAACTGGGCCGAAACACCATCGAATTACTTTAATTTCTTTGCTTATGTAACAAATGTACCTGAACTTGGCGTCAGGTCGCTTTACATTTGTTCAAAATTATCAAACCATGGAATCATCAATAGTTGTAATCGACGTTCGCACACCGGCAGAATTTATGGGTGGTCACGTAGCGGGAAGTATTAACATTCCCTTGAATGAATTGCCTCATCGCATGGGGGAACTTAAAGACAAAAATAATCTAGTACTCTGCTGCGCCTCTGGAGCACGCAGCGAGCAAGCTGCACGATTGCTAAAGTCGAATGGTATAGCCTGCGAAAATGGAGGTCCTTGGGTAAGAGTAAATGCTATGTTGAACAATAAAAATTAATTTACTATGATATCTACACTAAAAAAATTATTGGGACTAGGTCCAAAAGTTGATTTGGGTGAGCTTATTAGAAACGGTGCTATTGTACTTGACGTCCGTACAAAAGGCGAATTTCAATCAGGACATTTGAAAGGATCCGTCAATATTCCACTGCAAAATCTTTCCGGCAACATTGGAAAACTGGATAAGAAAAAACCGGTCATCACTTGTTGTGCATCGGGTATGCGCAGCGCTTCTGCCAAAGGATTTCTAAAATCCAATGGATTTCAGGAGGTTCATAACGGTGGCAGTTGGACTTCACTCCGCAAACACTTTTAAAATAGTACTTCTATGAGCAAGTTCAATGAGTTAATCAATAGCGACAAACCGGTGCTGGTAGATTTCTCCGCTGAATGGTGCGGACCATGTAAAATGATGGCACCCATTCTGCAAGATGTAAAAAACCAAATTGGCGACCAGGTAAATATCATAAAAGTTGATGTTGACCGCAATCCGCAGGCAGCTGCGTCGTTTAACATTCAAGGTGTGCCAACGCTCATTCTTTTTCGAAACGGAAAAGTACTTTGGCGACAATCGGGCGTCGTGCCGGCTGAACAACTAAAAAACATCATTATTAACACATAAGAACACAAGTTCTATAAACAACTATTAGGTCGGCAACAAATGACTTCCGCTCTTGGTGGAACTTTATCTGCCGTGAAACAATAAACAATTATAAGCTAAAAGAGAATAATCAATTATTGCATCATTTTAACTACCTTTCCATTACATAAAATTTAATTATGTTTCGGAATCCGATTCTATACCTGCTTATATTTTTCGCTCAACATTCATTTGCACAAAGCAATTTACCGGCAGTAGCATCAGGAAAAATAAATCGCCATCATTTAACGGATACTTTACAAGACATTGAAAAGACAATTGATGTTTGGCTACCGAAAGACTACACGGAGCAAAATCGTTATGCTGTAATTTATTTCCACGATGGTCAAATGCTATTTGACAGTACTCACACCTGGAATAAACAAGAATGGGAAATCGATGAAACTGTTGGAGAACTTTTGGAAGCCGGACAATTAAAACCTTGTATCGTCGTGGGAATCTGGAACGCCGGGGCCGCCAGACATGCGGAGTACTTTCCACAAAAACCTTTTGAGTCTCTACCTAAAGCAGTACGCGACTCCATCATTGAAGCTAACCGTCCGCAAGGCCAATCCGTGTTCAACGACTATGCAATCTATTCAGACGCATACCTGAAATTTCTTGTCAATACTATCAAACCATTTATAGACAGCAACTACGCAACATTACCGGACTTGAACAACACACTAGTTGGCGGATCAAGTATGGGCGGATTGATTTCTTTATACGCCATTTGCGAATACCCCAACGTTTTTGGCGGGGCCGCTTGTATCTCCACACATTGGCCAGGTATTTTCACGACAGATAACAATCCAATTCCTGGTGCTTTTATGCAGTACATTCAGGCAAACGCTCCGGACCCTTCAACGCATAAGCTCTACTTTGATCGTGGCACGGAAACATTGGATGCCTGGTATGGGAAATATCAGCAGCAGGCCGACCAAATATTTCGAACAAAAGGTTTCAACGATACTAATTTTAAATCGCTGGAATTTAAAGGCGCTGATCACAGTGAAAAATCATGGTCGGAAAGAATGGCAATACCTTTGTTATTTTTACTAGGAGAAGACTAATGGAAAATCATAAGTACGTTTCAGCTGAACAAGCCGTTTCACTGGTTGATTCCGGACAACGTGTTTTTATACATGGAAGTGCGGCTACGCCAACAACATTGGTAAGAGCTTTAGCTCAACAAAAAGATGAACTCAAAGATGTAGAAATTGTTTCCATTAGTGTTTTTGGTGATTTTCCATTGGCAAAGCCGGAAATGGCGGATAGTTTTCGGATAAACTCTCTGTTTGTTTCTGAACCCGTGCGCGGGGCCATTCACGAAGGACGCGGAGACTACGTACCTATTTTTCTCAGCGAAATCCCAGAGCTCTTCAAAAATGGAATTTTACCCATCGATGTTGCCATCGTTCATGTATCACCACCTGATCAACACGGATTTTGTTCATTAGGTGTATCCGTTGACATTGCACGATCTGCAGTAAATACGTCAGCAACAGTTATTGCACAAGTCAATCCGAACATGCCGCGTACACTTGGAGATGGCATGATTCACGTATCACGTTTTGCAGCCATGACTTGGTGTGAAGATCAATTACACGCTGTTTCGCCTGCTACAACATCCACCATTTCATCACGTATCGGAAAGTATATCTCAGCACTAATTGATGACGGTTCTACTCTTCAAACCGGTATCGGCAGTATTCCGGATGCTGTGTTGGCTGAATTGAAGCACCATAAAAATCTTGGATTACACACCGAAATGTTCTCGGACGGAATCATCGATTTGATGAAACTTGGCGTAATCAATAATAGCTTGAAAAGGACACATCCGGGAAAATCAGTCACCGGATTTTGTGTTGGATCGAAAGCACTTTACAATTTCGTAGACGACAACCCCGGCATTGCCTTCCTTGATATCGATTATGTCAATGAAGTTTCCGTGATTCGGAAAAATCCAAAAGTGGTTGCTATTAACAGCTGTATCGAAATTGACCTAACCGGGCAAGTTTGCTCTGATTCTATTGGCACACTGCAATACTCCGGTATCGGTGGCCAAATGGATTTCATTCGCGGTGCAGCCTTATCAGATGGTGGCAAGCCAATCATTGCTCTACCAAGCCGAACATCAAAGGGAGAAGCACGCATCGTACCGTTCCTGAAAGAAGGCGCCGGTGTTGTAACTACCCGTGCACATGTACATTATGTTGTTACTGAGTATGGCGCCGCTTACCTTTTTGGCAAAAACCTACGACAGCGTGCAAAAGCACTAATTGATATCGCACATCCCGACGACCGTGATTTGTTGGAGCAAGCTATGTTCGAACGCTTTAAAAAGTAATAACAACAATCGGTTGGCAAGCGTTTAAAATATTGCCCTTCTTCTTTCTTTTCATTTTAGTACAAATACTATCTTTAGCCGAGATAAATTCTACTATGAAATTTCCATTCGTTTTATTGATCGGTTGCATCAGCACCCAATTGATTGCACAATCAATTTCCTATCCGGCTACCCGAAAAGTCGAACAAACCGATAATTATTTCGGCACCAAAATCGACGATCCGTATCGCTGGCTGGAGGACGACCGTTCCAGCGAAACAGCTGATTGGGTGCAGCAGGAAAATACTGTTACCAACAACTATCTTGCTAAAATTCCTTACCGGAACGATATTAAAAAGCGGATGACGGAATTATGGAATTTCCAAAAATCATCAGTGCCTTTTAGAGGTGGAGATGCTTATTATGTATATACCAACAATGGACTACAAAATCAATTCGTATTGCAGCGAATGGCTTCATTAGAGGCAAAAAGTTCCACCTTTCTCGATCCAAATACTTTCTCGTCAGATGGTACCGTGAACATTGGAAGTGTGGAAGTTTCGGGAGACGGAAAATTCCTGGCCTATTCTTTATCCAGTGCAGGCAGCGACTGGAGCGAAATTCTGATTAAGAATTCCGAAAGAGGAAAAATCCTTAACGACACCATCCGTTGGGTAAAATTTTCAGGTATTGCCTGGAAGGCTGACGGCTTTTACTATTCCGGTTATGATGCGCCTAAACCCGGCGAGGAATTAAAAGGAAAAAATGAATTTCATAAAGTCTTTTACCACAAGCTTGGAACATCTCAAGCGCAAGACCAATTGATATTTGAAGACAAAGAACATCCACTTCGAAATTTTTCTGCAAGCGTAACTGCCGACGAACGATTTCTTATCATTTCAGGTTCAGAAGGAACCAGTGGAAATAATTTACTCGTCAAAGATTTAAACAATAGTGCTGCCGGTTTCACCACATTTGTTGATGATTTTAAAAACGACTTGTACGTAATTGATAGTGATGGAGAACATTTATTAGTACACACTAATCGCGGTGCTGCCAATTATCAGTTGATCAGATTGAATGCGGTAAATCCAAAAGAAGCTTGGCAAGCGATCATACCGGAGAAAGCGGAAGTTTTACAGGAAGTAAAAACAGGTAAAGGATTTATAATTGCTAACTATTTGCAAGATGCAAAAAGCGTATTAAAAGCTTATGAGATGAATGGCGCTTTCATTCGTGATCTGCCGCTGGAAACCATCGGCACTGTTGATCAGTTGAGTGCTAACCGGAAAGACGAGTTTATTTTTTATGCGCTCACCACTTTTACAGCGCCAACTACCGTTTATCAATACAACGTTTTGAGTGGAGAACAGAAAATTTACTTTCGTCCAACGATGCGTTTCAAATCGGACGATTACGTAACTAAGCAAGTTTTCTACAACAGCTACGACGGCACCCGAATTCCGATGTTCATCGTTCACCACAAGGACATCATCTTAGACGGCCAGCGACCAACATTATTATTCGGCTATGGTGGATTCAATATCAGCAAAACACCTGAATTTAAAATCGAACGACTCCTATTGCTGGAGCAAGGCGGTGTTTTCGCGATGCCATGTATCCGCGGTGGCGGTGAGTACGGCGAAACCTGGCACGAAGCGGGCACGCAACTGAAAAAACAAAATGTATTTAACGACTTTATTTCGGCAGCTAACTACCTGATTAAAGAGAACTATACCAATAACACAAAACTTGGAATTGGTGGTCGATCCAATGGCGGATTGCTGGTAGGCGCTGTCATGACGCAACGTCCTGATCTTTTCCAGGTCGCTTTACCGGCTGTTGGCGTATTGGACATGCTGCGTTACCACCAGTTCACCATTGGTTGGGCATGGAAAGGCGATTACGGCTCCAGCGAAGATTCCGTTCAATTCCGGTACCTTCTCGCCTATTCTCCGTTACACAACATTCGCGCCGGCATGAACTATCCGGCAACGCTCGTGACTACAGGCGACCATGACGATCGCGTTGTGCCAGCACACTCGTTTAAATTTATTGCTACACTACAAGAAAAATATAAAGGTGATAATCCTCAACTGATACGAATCGATGTAAATGCCGGACATGCCGGATCTACCGCACTTGGCTCCAGCAAACCGGTTGCCAAACAAATTGAAGAGCAAACAGATGTCTTTTCGTTTCTACTCTACAATCTTGGCGTGGATTACAAAAAGCAGTAATCAGGCGGTGGTTAATTTACCGTAAAGCAGTTCGCGCTGTTCTTTCACTACCGGACTGGACAAATACTCATCGTAAGTCATTTGCTTATCAATGATGCCGTAAGGCGTCAATTCGATGATACGATTAGCAACGGTTTCAGCGAAAGCGTGGTCATGCGTAGCAAATAATGCCACATGCTTCCAGTCTTTCAGCGCGTTATTGAAAGCTGTGATCGACTCCAGATCCAGGTGGTTGGTAGGCTCATCCATCAACAAGCAGTTGGCATTAGTGAGCATCATCCGAGAAATCATACAACGTACTTTCTCCCCTCCGGAAAGCACATTCGATTTCTTCAACGTCTCTTCACCGGAGAAAAGCATCTTGCCTAAAAATCCACGGACATACGTTTCATCTTTGTCTTTGGAATACTGACGCAACCAATCAATAAGATTCAAGTCTTCGTGAAAATACGATGAGTTATCATTAGGTAAATACGAACGCGAGATCGTTGTTCCCCATTTGAATTCACCGCCATCCGCTTGTTCCAATTCCATCATGATTTGGAAAAACGAAGTGATAGCCAGATGATCCTGTGAAAGGATAGCGACTTTATCGCCCTTCTGAAGCGAAAAGTTAACATTCGAGAACAACAGATTTCCGTCATTCGAACGTTTGGATAGATTTTCAACAGCGAGGATTTGATCGCCGCAGTCGCGTTCAGCGCGGAATATAATGCCGGGATATTTACGGTTGGAAGGCTGAATATCATCAACCACTAATTTCTCCAACAACTTCTTTCTACTGGTCGCTTGTCTAGACTTGGAAGCGTTAGCACTGAAACGCTCAATGAACTCCTGCAACTCTTTACGCTTATCCTCCACCTTCTTGTTCTGATCGGAACGTTGGCGAAGTGCCAGCTGACTGGATTCGTACCAGAAAGTATAGTTACCGGTAAATAGTTTGATCTTGCCGAAATCGATATCTGCTAC
>JBEGUX010000172.1:0-3149 GCA_041178685.1 Bacteroidota bacterium | reverse complement strand
GGAAATTACTCATCGGATAATCGCGATACCATTGCGTATAAAGCCACGACATCGTACCAATATATAAGCCACTATAACCAATAGTCAACAATGTAGTCCGCTCACGATTGATGGTTGTCGCCGGATCAAGCCATTTAAAAGTTTCTCGTGGTGTTAAATTATTGGTAGTAGCTGAACCTTGAACTTGTGCAAATACCTGCGAATTAAAAATCACGAAAAGAACGATTAAAAAGTATTGTATTCCTTTTATGACCGCATTATTTCGTGTCGACATACTTAAAAGCTTTGACTTTTTAAGTCTTTTAATTTTCACAACCTAACGAATCAATGTTACTCTGCCCACCTTATACTTATCGTTTTCACCATTGAAAGAAAAATTCACTAAGCAGGTATAGACACCTTCCGGAACATCTTTCCCGTCCCATATTGCATCCGGTGATCCGGAACGAAATAAAACCTGCCCCCAGCGGTCAAAAATATACCATCCATTTATTTTTGTTGCCCCGCTGAAAACAGTAAACGCATCGTTCAACAAATCATCATTAGGTGTAAATGCCGATGGAAAAAAGGGTTCTTGGAGACAATTCAATTCCAGTAATACAGTATCACTACCCTCGCAACCGGCATCATTCGTCACCAATACCCAATAAAGTCCTTCACGATCGGGTTTAATCAACGCACTAGTATCACTGTTCTGCCACAGATAAGTTGAAAATTGCTGTGTGGTTGTAAGAATAATATCATCGTCAGGACAAAAAAAACGGTCTGGTCCGAGTTCCGGGCGAACGTCCGCATTGGCATTTACCGGTACAAATAAAGTATCAGTTACAGTACATGCAGAGGGTGCGGAAAGTGTTAACGCATAAAATCCGCTCTGTAGCTGAGCAATCGTAAATCCATTTAGCGAAGGATCATTCCAAACAATGGAAAGTCCGGGAATATTTTGAGGCAATGGCTGAATAACTAATGAACCATCATTTCCGCCAACACATGCTACCGGATTAACTTCGGCCGAGAATCCAAGAATGGTTACGGAAGTGATAGCTGTTTCACTTCCCCGGCATGCGTGATCCGACGTCAACGTGATTGTATAATTTCCTTCGGACGAATACGTATGCGAAATTGTGGATGCTGAATTTGTCTCCACAGTACCATCACCAAAATCCCAGCTCCTGTTGGAGCGGCACTGTGGCTGATCGTCCGTTACCAGTACCGTTCTGGAAGAAATACATGTTGTACTGATGGTTGAAACAGCTCCCGGTAAATCGTACACTTCAAATTTGTCGATGGCTAAACCATCATAATCATTACAAGTTGTTCCGGAACCAAATGTAAATCTGAAATAAACAGACGATTCTCCAGCTAAATCAGGCAAGCAGTAACGCGAAACTACCCAGCCATTGCTACCATTACCACCACGGCACGAACCCGATGTAGGTAAACTTGTTCCAGACCATCCTGAAGAAGGAGAAGCAAGTCCTGAAAGATTGGTGATGGAGTTAATCGTATACCAATTGTCAGCAATACAATTTGAAACAGCAGCCGAACCAATCGTAATCCAAGTCGATCCATTAAGCGAATACTGTAAATTACCTCCGTCAAACTGGTATTCTGTTTCCCAATAAATCATGAACCTTATCTCTGGTCGTTGTAAAGTGCTAAAGTCAAAACAAGGACTCTGCAACCAGGACCGTTCACCAGGATTGTAAGTGCTTCCCGCTAGTCCACCGGTAATCCAACAATTTAATCCATCACCAGCACTATTGATTAGCGTCTTGGCGGGTATTCCCAATTGCCAGTCACTTGCTGTTCCACCTGTAGTCCAGTTCCCGGCTCCCAGCTCAAAACTCTCCTGGTAAGGAAAGGTAGTCACGCCACCAATGCAAGCTGCAAAAGATTGATTCACCAATTGAGCAATCAGTACTACAAAACAAACTAATGCCGGTCTAATTTTCAATTCGTGGTTTACTTTTGGTTATTCTTCAGCCGAAATTAATGTAACCCTTAATGCAACGAATTGTTTGACTTACAATTCAGCATTGGCGATTTATTTAAAAATTCGGTAGGACTTTCCCTTTAGGAAACTTGACAGAATAACCAATTAAACGCTTCTCGGTAGCGCCAGGAGCTATTTCCATTCTCCACGTTACTTTGCCGGTTATTGGATCAATTGATCCACCGGATAGTTCACCTGTCGAGACCTTAATTTCACTGTTTTGAGAAACTGGAACTTGATCTTCCAAAATTAATTGCACCGGTTCTTTTTTAGTGTTACGTACAGAAATTTCATACAACGACTCCCTGACCATATTTCCACCTACTGCGCGCTGCTGACTAAATTCTTTTTTCAATTCACGAGTTACCATAATACGCTTATCACGTCCAAGGGAAAGATCCAAAGTATCTGCGGTCATATAAGGATCAATCATTGACTCACCCACATAGTTGCCTTCGTAATAGACTTTAGCTTCTCCCGGCAATAAATTAAGTTTATCCCAGCCGGTAATGCGAGCCAGCAGGAAAGCGTCCTTATCCAATTTTGGAACTATATAATACATATAAGTAGCGGGCAGTTCATCCGATTGAATATCAACCGTGACCGGCTTTCCGTCAGATTTAACAGAATAAGGCAGTGCAATATCAAATTCTGTCGCCATGCCTCCATCTTGAACTGCTACAAATTGACTCATGCTTCCCAGCTCAGCTTTATCTTCAACCACTGCATTTTGCATAGCCGGCGCCATCATCATCTCAGCACCTTTTTCACGGGAGAACGTGCGAACCATTGGTTGATAGAAATCAAGGTACCACGTATTTAATAACGGTTTAGAACCACCAACAGATGGATTTCCTGTGGATAGGAACAAGTGAACATTGTCCCAAATCTCACCCGTATTCTGAACTACATTAGCCTTGTAGGCCAACAATACCGGAGCAGAAAGTGATTTAGCACGCAATTCATACGCAGGACTCCAGGATGCACCCGTAGTATAATAGGACAACTTAAGACTTACGGTAGTTTTTTGTTTCGCTAACAGGTTGACAACGATTGTTCCCTGCGGCTGATTTGCTTTAGCGTTCCAATCGGCCAGCTGACGGTTAATGCGATCTAATTTTTCACGCAAGGCTTTTTGTTCGCTATGAATATC
>JBEGUX010000171.1:0-3671 GCA_041178685.1 Bacteroidota bacterium | reverse complement strand
TTACGGTGTTGATATTTCGGTGGATATGCTGGAGTTGGGAAAAAAGAAAATCAAAGACCGTAAACTCGCCGAGGTAATCGAATTACTGGAAGGCGATTCTGAAAATCTAATTTTCGACGACAATAAATTTGATGCAGTAACCGTTGCTTTCGGTGTGCGCAACTTTGAAAATCTGCAAAATGGATTAAAAGAAATCTATCGTGTACTTAAACCCGGTGGAAAGTTGGTGGTACTTGAATTTTCTCATCCACGCCAACCTGTTATGCGCACGCTGTATAATTTCTATAATTCACGTATTACTCCTTTTTTCGGGAAATTGATTTCCAAAGACGCTTCTGCTTATTCGTACCTGAACGAATCCATTCAAGCATTCCCTTCAGGAAATGATTTTCTTAAGGAGTTAAAAAATGCAGGATTTAGTGAAACCACAGCTAAGACAATGACGTTTGGAGTTGTATCCATCTATTGTGGTAAAAAATCGTGAAAAACGGGCCGATATTAAGAATTGCTGTTTTGCTGACGATGCTTCTCTCATTAAAAAGTGAAGCACAGATCAGTAGGCAGCCGATGAATTTGCCCAAATACGACAAACAAAAGATTCATTTTGGCTTTGTATTGGGGATTAACAACGCCAACTTCCGTTACCAGCCGGCTGCCAATAGTAAATACCAGGACAGTGTTTATAGTGTAACTCCGAATCCGCAAGGCGGCTTGAACCTTGGCATTTTATCTAACCTGCATATTGGAGATAATTTTGACCTGCGTTTTATGCCGGCATTATCTTTTATCCAACGTCAATTGTATTACAACTTTTATTTTCCACCAACCGGACAAGCACCAACGTTGGTTAAGACTGTTGAATCAACTTACCTGGAATTACCTTTTGATTTGAAGTTTAAATCAAAGCGAATCGATAACTACAGACTGTATGTTGTTGCCGGCTTCCGCTCATCCATTGATATGGTTTCGCAAGCGAAAGTAAAAGAAAAAGATCCGGACATTGTGAAGCTAAAAAGAAGAGACTACGGCTATCAGGTCGGATTAGGAGCTGATTTCTATATGCCTTATTTCAAATTCTCACCGGAGATCAAAATGTTTCAAGGCTTGCCTAATCTACTCGTTCAAGAAAACACCGTCTATTCAAACGCAGCTCAGTCACTGCGATCTAAAATATTCTACGTTTCATTCTTCTTCGAATAAATTTCCTCCATCGATGATTCACTCGCTTGAACTTGTCCTTCTGCCGGAACAGGCAGCCGACAAGACAGCACAGCTTCAGCAAGCCTCGACTCAGCTGAATATTGCTCCCGAACGTATCCAACTTTTAATCAAGAAACGTTCTATCGATGCACGCTCACGGCAGGTAAAAATCAGAATCTTTGTTGATGCCTATGTCGATGAGCCGTTACCCGCTCCACCCGACTTTTCGTTACTTTTCGATTTAGAAAAAAATGTTTCAGCTGCAAAGCCGGTTATCATCATTGGCTTTGGACCAGCAGGAATGTTTGCTGCCTTACGTCTTATAGAACTTGGCTTCAAACCTATTGTCCTGGAACGGGGAAAAGACGTCCGTTCCCGCCGGAGAGATTTGGCTATCTTGAATAAACAAGGCGAAGTAAACCCTGACTCCAATTATTGTTTTGGAGAAGGTGGTGCCGGAACCTATTCGGATGGAAAACTCTACACACGTTCCGGCAAACGAGGCGACATCCATCGTATACTTTCGTTATTTGTTTTACACGGGGCTGATCCATCCATCATGATTGATGCCCATCCACATATCGGCACCAACAAGCTCCCAAAGATTGTTCAAGCCATTAGAGATACTATTATTAATTGTGGCGGTGAGGTGTTTTTTGAACAAAAGGTAACCGATCTGATTATCACAAAAGATAAAATCGTAGGCGTAAAAACAATTTCAACACCAACAACCATCACGAAAGAAATTTTGGCCGACGCTGTAATATTGGCTACCGGACATTCAGCGCGGGATATTTACGAATTGTTGGACCGAAAGAAAATCAATATTGAAGCTAAGCCATTCGCTTTAGGCGTTCGCATTGAACATCCGCAATCAATTATTGATAGTGTTCAATATCATTGCACGGAACGAAGCGCCTGGCTGCCACCTGCCTCCTATTCGTTGACTACGCAAGCCAATGATCGCGGCGTATATTCATTTTGCATGTGTCCGGGAGGAATAATTGCACCGGCGGCAACAGCGCCGGGAGAATTGGTTGTTAATGGCTGGTCGCCTTCCAAGCGAAATAATCCATTTGCCAATTCGGGAATGGTGGTAAGCATAACATTGGACGACTACCAATCATTTGGAAACGGCGCTCTGGCGGGATTACGTTTTCAGCAGCATGTCGAACAAACTGCCTTCAAAGCCGGAGGAGGAAAATTGGTAGCGCCTGCACAACGGTTAATGGATTTCCTGGGAAGTAAAACATCTGCCAATCTTCCGGAAAGCTCCTATTTTCCAGGATTGCGATCTGTTTCACTAGACAATGTGTTACCTGTAGCCGTTTCGGCAGCTTTGCGTAAAGGATTAAAACAATTCGGCCAACGGATGAAACAGTATTTAACCAACGAAGCTGTATTGGTAGCTACGGAGTCGCGCACATCATCACCCGTAAGAATTCCAAGAGATCCTATTTCGTTGGAACATTTACAAATCAAAGGCTTATTTCC
The DNA here is from genome assembly GCA_041178685.1 of Bacteroidota bacterium. GTDB lineage: Bacteria > Bacteroidota > Bacteroidia > AKYH767-A > 2013-40CM-41-45 > Pollutiaquabacter. The sequence continues at coordinate 977 of JBEGUX010000171.1, read as the reverse complement.
GTGTGGCGAAGGAGCAGGTTATGCCGGCGGAATTGTGTCTGCTGCCATAGACGGAGAGCGTTGCGCGGAGGCAGCAGTTGCAGCACTTTAAAAATCCATCATTTCCATTGGTTGATCTGAACCCATTCGTTGTTCGCCAGGTTTGCCTCTTCGACGCTGGGTATTGTCCATTTTACCGAACCGGTACGAAAACGTCAACATAGCAATTCTTGACTCCCGGATACGCTCACCATTGTAGGTGTGGAAATCGCTGTAGTTATACACACGGAATTTACGAGTGAAAAAGATATCCGAAACGTTAAAAGTAATTGATCCTTTTCCTTTAAAAACATCCTGACGTAGCCCTGCATCAACACCACTCATACCTCTCACCTCACCTACCGGACTTTTCATTACCGAAACATAATTAGCTGTCACCTGCAACGATGTTGTTGAAGTCAGCTTGATATTCCAATTCAATCTACCGGTCCATTGTGTGGCATCGCTCTGCAGCTCAGCAGCAATATTATCAGCATTGATTGCGTTTCTGAAAATATTGAAACTGGCCATGACAGTTCCCAACTTACCTGCTTGAAAACGAAGAATGTTTTCCCAACCTGTGTTATCCGAAGAACTGAAATTTACAGAAGTCAATATCGATATTCCTGTTGTCGTATCTACCGACCTGAAGCGTGAGATTAAATCATCTGTGTGGCGATGATAAATGGACGAGGTGAACGATCCACCTTCCCAGTTTTTAGCATAGGACAATTCAAACGAATTGATAAGTTCAGGTTGCAAATATGGATTTCCGCGGCGGATACTTAACGAGTCGGAATAATCAGTGAACGGATTAAGCTGACGGGAATCCGGGCGATTGATTCGACGGCTATAACTAATCTGAACTTCCTGTTTTTCTTCGATATTATATTTGAGAAAAACGCTCGGGAATAATTTCAAATAATCATTATCAAAAGTCTCGTTTGCCTGACGAGAAT
>JBEGUX010000170.1:0-3194 GCA_041178685.1 Bacteroidota bacterium | reverse complement strand
AACAAGTGTGGCAGAGTTGTTGGTGATATTCTGTGTAGTAAGTCCGGTGGGAGCAACACCGCTTGAAGATATGCAAGAGGCATTAATGAGACTCGTGCGGATTTTATCGCCGGGTTGGGTGCCAAAACCATTATTAAAATTTATACCGTAGCTGGTAAGATGGCAATAACTCATTATAGTGCCACCATTGGTTGGTGTGGGTCCGGCAGAGCAACCACCTTCCGTAGTATAACAATTGTCCAGAGCTCCGGTACCTCCTGATGGAAGTGTCCATCCACACCATTGGGTATGGTTGGATCCTATATTGTGACCTAATTCGTGAGTGACAACTTCCACTGACCAAGAATAGGTGGGAACATTGGAAAAGGAATTGTAGATATAGCTCACAGCATGTCCATACGACTTGTTGCATAATACATTTAGGTACGCGATTCCGCCGCCAATACTGCGAGTAGTTAAGAAGTGCGCAAGATTACCTGTAAAATTTGTTCCTCGTGTAGTTCTAAAAGCAGGCAATAAGTTGGATGTCGATGTATAAGAAGCATAAGGATCAGTGCTTGTCCATACGTATATCGATGAAATTTGAATATCTATATTTTCATTGAAATACAAAGTAGCAACTTGATTGAATAGGGAAGAAACGTAATTGATTACATTCGTTGTATTTGACCCTTTGTCCTGGTAAAGTTTATAATCGCATTCGAAATAAACGGTAATCACTTTGCAGCCAACGCCATCAGCAGTATTATTTTCGTCGTACTTTTTGGTGCCTGGAGGAGTTACAACATCGCAGCTGAAATCCGGTTTGGAGGGCAGCTTTTTATTGTCATACAGTAAATAACCATCAGCAGATTCGGGATCTTTAACTAGTTCATAGTTCTTTCCGTTAACTGAAATCATGCCTGAGATTTCCTCGAGAAATATCGTTAATGCAACAATCGATTCGTTTTCTCCTTCAACTATACCGCGATAGAAAATCCCTTGCGTATAATCGATATTATCCTTTGCACTTACTCCAAGTGTACCTGCTTTAAAATCCGATGTAAAAATTTCACAACGTGCCAATGATAAAGTCACCTGATCATTTTCTACCGGAAGCTGGAGGCGCATCGCAGCCGGCTTTGAACGTAATAACTGATCGAGTTGATTATGGTTTATTTGCAGCCTGCTTACCGGAAGCTGATTCCTCAGCTGGGAATAACTTTCTGAAGCTTTTTGAAAAAGATCGGTCGTTTCAAAATGACGTGTCGTTGAAATCTCTTCGATCCACTGACGCAAATTTTGTTGAGCTGTCGAAAATTGCGGTACGATGCAGCACAACGTGAAAAACAGATTAATTAGTACGGAGTTGTAGAGAATTTTTTTCATATTCTATCAATTACGAATACTTCAATGGCTGATGAAGAATAACGCCTTGTAAAACTAATATCACTAGCACCAATCCCGGTGGGAGATTTGGTTATTATATTACAAGGTACAAAAAATGGAAATCAGGTCAAAATCGAAGTTTTGGCCTTTTTTAACTTGTAAAAAGTGTGTAAAACGACCGTAATCAGTATGGTTATTGCGCCGACGATAAAGCCGGAATTGATGATTTTTCCCTCATCAGCGAATAAAACAGCCAAAATTATGCCGTAGACAGGTTCAAGATTAAGAGACAACGCCATAGTGTATGCGCTAACTTTTTGTAAGGCTTGAAGGGAGAGGATCCAGGTCAGCACGGTGCAAACTAGCGACAAGACCATTAAATAAATACTATCCGAAAGATCAGGGATTACTTTCTGAGTGGGAATAAAATTGAAGTAGACGGGCAATAGTAAGGTCAGCATGAGCCATCCTGCCGATAATTCAATGAAGGATATTGTCAAGGGTTCGTGGTTGGATGCAATCTTTCTGTTGAGTATGCTGAATATCGCGCTTAGCAAGGAACTGACTACTCCAAGAATAACTCCTAACGATGCGTTGACATCAGAAAAGTAAATCGATGAGATTCCTGCAATCGCCATGCAAGAAAAAAGTATTTCCACGTAATCAAACCGTTGTTTATTGGCAAGCGGCTCCAAGATGGAAGCAAACATCGCGATCGATGAAAGACATATCATGGCTATAGAAATACTCGATGCTTTTATGGAGCCATAAAACGTCACCCAATGCAGCATTACCAGTATTCCAATCCCGCTGATTTGCAGCCATTTTTTTAAAGGAAGCTTTGGAAGTGAGCGGCGGTAAAATAAAATGAAAAAAATACAGACAGCACTGATCAGCATCCGGTACCATACCAACATGCCCTCGTTAAGTTCAATTAATTTTCCAAGAATTCCAGTGAAACCCCAAAGGAAAATAGCCAGGTGCATTCTCAAGTATGCGACTCTCATACCTGGCTTTTTGTGAATTGTTGTAATTCAGCCCACAATTCAACCAAGGGCAATCCCATTACATTAAAATAACTTCCGTTGATTTTTTCAATGATTGGAACATGCTTTGCTGCGTCGACAGCCAGTGATTCTGTAAAAAGATTAGGTTTACCAATTTGCTGCAGAAATAACTTTTCGTTTTCGGATAACGGATCCATGCCGGCAGGAAGACATTCTTGTGCACCGTAAGCGCCAGCCTTATCCATGGGTTGGTAGTGCTTCACATAATCAATAATAGAGGCTTCAGTCAGATGACGGAATGTAACATCTGTACTTGTGCTGAAGCAATGTCGTTGGTTTTTCCATGTCAAGCAGACGCCGGTAAAAACTTGATGCGTGTTCCCTTGAAGTTTTTTCAGAGTGTTTATTGCGTCCGCTTCATCTACCGGTTTTCCCAACACAATATCGTTAAGCCAAACAATTGTATCTGCAGTGATAAGCAGTTCATCATCGGTCAATTCCGGATCGAAAGCCATAGCTTTTAATTCGGCCAGATGAAGTGGGATATGAGCGGCCTTAAGGTGATCAGGAAATAATTCTTCAACATCCTTCTTCCGAACCGTTACAGGCCATCCAAGTCCTTCCAGCAATTGCTTTCTGCGCGGGGAGCCGGAACCTAGAATTATTTTTTTAAAAGGAGGCAGTGACATGTATCTAACGAAGAAAATAATACCAGAAAGGAAATATGGAAAGTATTCCCATCGTCATATACAACTTTGCAAAAATGCTGGCAAAGTAAAAGTCTTTCTTCTCTGAGCCGCTAATAATCAGATAACCTAA
>JBEGUX010000169.1:0-3815 GCA_041178685.1 Bacteroidota bacterium | reverse complement strand
TATTATACCGGTTCCATCATTGAGGTAAAAGTAACGGATGAGCGCTCTGCATTTAAAAGTTCGATTTGCGGTGGCGGACGATACGATGACCTAACCGGTATTTTCGGATTGCCCAATGTGTCGGGTGTTGGAATTTCTTTTGGTGCGGATCGTATTTACGACGTGCTGGAAGAGGTGAATGGGTTTCCGGATTTGTCGGATGCTTCGACACGCATTCTATTCGTGAATTTCGGCATGCAGGAAGCCGTGTTTTGTCTTGGATTGGTTCGCCGTTTACGTAATGATGGAATAAACGCTGAATTATATCCCGATGCAGCCAAGATGAAAAAACAATTATCGTATGCAGATGCAAAACAAATCCCGTATGCAGCACTGATTGGTTCGGAAGAAATGTCGTCCGGTTTGTTGACCATTAAAAATCTTTCCACGGGTGAACAATCAAAACTTACCATGGATGAATTGTTGCATTTGTTGAAGTGAGTAGTTGGTTAGCGAATTAATTACAATAAATAGTTTTAAAGAATAAATATTTCCTGTATGAAGACCTATTCGATTGGCACAGAAGAGCTGAACTTCGAAATCATTGAGACGATTTTACGTGAGCGGACTAAAATATCATTAAGCGAAAAAGCCAAGCAGCGTATTCGTGCCGGACGTAAATACCTCGACGATAAAATGAATGGTCATGAAGGAGCTATTTACGGAATCAATACCGGCTTTGGAGCGTTGTATAATCGTTCTATCTCCGAGAAAGACCTTGGAAAGTTACAGCGAAACTTAATGACCTCTCACGCCTGCGGAACAGGTGAGGAGGTTCCTGCTGACGTTGTTAGGCTGATGTTACTTTTGAAAATTCAAGGCTTGTCTTACGGAAATTCCGGAGTGCAGTTGAAGACGGTGGAGCGTTTGGTTGATTTTTTCAATAACGATATTTTACCAATAGTTTATAAGCAAGGTTCATTGGGCGCTTCCGGTGATCTTGCACCGTTGGCTCATTTATGTCTTCCGCTTATTGGAGAAGGTGAAGTAATGGTGGACGGGAAGCGACTTTCTTCAAAAGCAGTTTTACGAAAACATAAATGGTCGCCGATAGAATTGCAATCCAAAGAAGGATTAGCGTTGTTGAATGGCACGCAGTTTATGTCGTCGTGGCTCGTTTATAGTTTGATGCATGCTTTTCATTTTGCATCGTTAGCTGATGTTATTGCAGCAATGTCTCTTGAAGCATTCGACGGCCGGCCTGAGCCTTTCGATAAATCGCTCCATGTTATTCGTCCACACCAGGGACAATTGGACGTAGCTGAAAATTTCAGGAATATGTTGAAAGGCAGTCAACTCATTAAACGTAAAAAAGAGCATGTTCAGGATCCATATTCGTTCCGTTGTATTCCCCAAGTACATGGCGCCACACGCGACGCCATTCAATATGCAGCAAATGTCGTCTTGACGGAAATTAATTCAGTGACAGATAATCCTACGGTATTTCCGGAAGAAGATAAAATTTTATCCGGTGGTAATTTTCACGGTCAACCGCTAGCGCTCGCTGCTGATTTTTTGGCCATTGCAATGGCAGAGCTGGCGAATATATCGGAACGCAGAACGTATTTGTTGATCTCCGGCCAGCGTGGCTTGCCACCGTTTTTGGTTGCTGATCCTGGATTGAATTCCGGTTTTATGATTCCGCAATATACTGCGGCATCTATTGTTAGTCAGAATAAGCAATTGTGCACGCCCGCTTCCGTAGATTCAATCGTATCCTCCAATGGACAAGAAGATCATGTGAGCATGGGCGCAAATGCTGCAACTAAATTGTGGCAGGTTACTGATAATGTTTGTACGGTGCTCGCGATCGAACTGATGACTGCCGCTCAAGCGCTCGAATTCCGCCGTCCATTGCAAAGTTCACCGGTCGTGGAGAAACTTCATGCGTCTTACCGGAAAGAAGTGAAGTTTGTGGAAGAAGATCGCGTGTTATATACGGACATCCGTTTATCGCGGTCATACCTGCAATTATTATAAGTTATTACTGAGGAAGTATCCTTGATCACTAAATAGATGTACAGATTTTTCATCTGTTTTTTTCTTTTGCCATTTATTGTTGCTGCCCAGCCGGACAGGATCAATCAATTAAATCTTTCGTCATTCTCAAAAAGAAATTATTCTGCTCCTCATACATCGGCTTCAGTATTGGAACGCTCGCATCCTGATTTTGGAATTCTTCCAACGTCCAATCTCCCTTGTGAATATTGCTATGAAGAATTATCTGCCCGTTCAGCCACTTCAAGGAAGTATATAGCAATAAACAGTGGTGTGCGCAAAGTGTATCATCAATACGCTGCATCGCCAATCAATTACCGCGATAAGAACGGCTATTTTCGTTCGATTGAAACTAAGTTAACGCCTTCATCAAAACAGCAGGGAAAATTTGCAGCCTATCAGCAGCCTGTTCCGGTCGAGATAGTTCCAGTGCAACGCAAAACCTCACTTTGGATTGAAGGAAAGGAATTTGTCTTCAATAAAAATATACGTCTGATTCATCGGAGTACAGCAGGAATTGATTCCTCATTGGGTGAAGGAAACTGGAATGCTTTTTCAGTAGGAGATAACGGCCTTCGTTTTGCTGATTTTTATCCTGGCATTGACTTACTATTTGTTGCTCGTGAAGGTGAACTCGAATCCGGATTTTTGATAAAAAATAAACTTTCATTTTCCGATGGTGAACTATTACTTATTGCAGAGATTCGATTACCATTGGGTATAGAGATTAGCAGTAACAATAGAAACGAACTATCTGAAATGCGGCATGAGCGTTTTTTAATCACCGATTATTCAGGTGTTCCACAGGCAGAATTGCGCAATTGTTTTGCATTTGACAATCGACAGGGTGTCTTGCCACTAAAAAGTGCAGTCAATGAAAATACACTGCTGGTTAGTTGTCCCGTAGAATGGCTGAATGCGCCGTCGCGTTCGTATCCGGTACATCTTGATCCGGTGGTGACAACTCAAGGTGTATTGCCTAACGGAGTTGGTGGAGTGGAGGGATCCAAATATTCCGCTATTTGCTGGACGAACGGTTGTGATTATACCTTGAGTGTTCCAACTCCTGCCAATGCAAAGCTAACAGGTGTGTTTACCTCTTTCGAATATTATGCTGTAACCGGTGCGTGCCAGGCGCAGGATGGTGGTTATTCGGTGCAATTGGCAGGTTGCACAGCTCCAGCTGCTGCTCCAGGAGTTTTTACCTGCGCGTCTGCATCAACCAATTATTATTGTACCGCTGTTAATGTCGATATTACAAATGATGTCGCTGCCTGTTTGCCACCCGACCAATGTGCATCACAGCAACTTGGTTTCACTTTGCATTTCTACCGGTGCAACAATGATACTTCAACAACCTGTTCCGAAAATTGCATTCGTGCCTCACAACCATGGGTAATAACCTTGGAAGGTAGAGATCTTGAGTTGCCATTCATTACTCCGGATCAGCAGCTTTGTAACGGAAATAGGGCAGCACTACAAGCTGTACCTCAATTTGGAATTGGTCCTTATGCGTACAGTTGGTCTAACGGCTCATTAACGGACACTACAAGTGTTTCGCCGCCAGCTACTACATCATACACGGTAACCGTAACGGACGATTGCGGAACGACTCGCACTGCAACATCAACAGTGAATATTATTCAAAATGCAAATCCGGGATTTGTGGCAAGTGCCAATACGGTTTGTATTAATGAACAATTTACGGTAACCGGAAATGGCGGTGCATCTCCAACGGCTTATTCATGGCTTGCTCCAGGTTCAAATGCACCGGGAGG
>JBEGUX010000168.1:0-2957 GCA_041178685.1 Bacteroidota bacterium | reverse complement strand
GAATGCGTTGTTCTATCCACTTATGTTATTGCTGGTTGGCATCAGTACGGTATTGGTTGTTTTTATAGGTGGCAAGGAAGTTTTAGCCGGACGAGCAACAACCGGAAACATCGCGGAGTTCATCATTTATGTTAACATGTTGACTTGGCCTGTAGCTTCGCTCGGCTGGGTAACTGCCATCATTCAACGTGCTGCTGCTTCGCAGCAACGCATCAATGAATTTTTAGAATTGGAACCGGAAATTGCATCCACAACAGAGCAAGAGATCGCATTCAACGGAACCATTGAATTTAAAAATGTGAGTTTTACTTATCCTGATAGTGGTATCAAAGCATTAGAAAATGTAAGCTTTGTAATACCTTCCGGCACTTCGTTGGCGATAATAGGCAGAACCGGTTCCGGAAAATCCACCATTGCTCAGTTGCTACTGAGAATGTACGATGTTTCAGAAGGTGAAATACTAATCGACGGTCATACGCTGCGCGAAATTCCGCTGCAACAACTTCGTGAAAAAATAGGCTATGTTCCGCAGGACGTATTCCTGTTTAGTGATACAATAGCCAACAATATCGCCTTTGGATTACACGACGATATTAGCAATGAGCTTCGTGATCAAAAAATAATTGAAGCAGCAGAAGAAGCAGTTATCGCCGATAACATCAGGGAGTTTCCTGCAGGCTTTGAAACCATGCTCGGTGAGCGAGGTATCACTCTTTCCGGCGGACAAAAACAACGTGTCTCGATCGCTCGTGCATTGATTCGCAAACCCAGCATTTTAATTTTTGACGATTGCCTAAGCGCAGTTGATACATCCACAGAAGAAAAAATTCTTAGCAACCTTAAAGCTGCTACCACCAGCATAACTTCCATCATGATCAGCCATCGCGTATCCGGCATTAAACAAGCTGCTCAAATAATAATGCTTGATCACGGTAAAATAATTGAGCAAGGCAGCCATCTTTCTCTTTTAAAACAGAAAGGGGCGTACTATGATTTGTACGAAAAACAATTGACAGAAAAAGCAGCTCCTGCTGAATCCTGAAAGTGTCAATATAATTAGAAAGGATTATCGTCCGGAAGATCGTTCATGCGTGAACTGACGATAATACGGTTACTTTGATAATCGGTGACACTGCCACCTAATGACTCTCCCGGCATTTCGGAGAAATCAAGGTCGGTAAACTTGGCAAGGTGATCGATAAACTTGAGTTTAACAGTATCCAGTGCGCCGTTACGGTGCTTGGCAATAATAACTTCAGCGACACCTTTCGTAGGATTATTATCCTCGTCGAATTCCATTCCGTAGTATTCCGGACGATAGATGAACATTACCATATCGGCATCTTGTTCGATAGCACCCGACTCACGCAAATCGCTCAACATTGGTCGTTTTGAACCGCCGCGTGTTTCCACTTGACGACTCAGCTGCGAAAGCGCAATGATCGGAATATTCAATTCTTTAGCAACCGCTTTCAACGATCGGGAAATCGTACTGATCTCTTGTTCACGATTTCCACTCTTATTGTCTACGTCAGCACGCATCAACTGAAGGTAATCGACGATAACCATTTGAATGTCGTGCATCGCTTTCAGTCGACGGCAACGGGAACGGAACTCGAAGACAGAAAGTGAAGGCGTATCGTCAATGTACAACGGTGCCTGAGAAAGTTTACCGGTCTGAGAAACCAACTTCTGCCATTCTGTTTCATCCAACGTTCCTTTACGAAGCTTCTCCGATGCAATTCCTGTTTCCGACGACACCATACGCTTTACCAGCTGGTCGGCCGACATTTCCAGAGAGAACAGAGCGATTGGTTTGCTGAAACCAATGGTAGCGTTTCGAGCGAGCGATAATACGAACGCCGTTTTACCCATACCGGGTCGAGCAGCAAGAATGACCAGGTCGGATTTTTGCCAGCCGGAGGTGATGCGATCCAAAGCGGTGAATCCGCTTTCTACGCCCGTCACACCGGTACCGTGAAGTCGAGCAGCTTCCACTTGCTTGGTCACCGTGCTGACCATATCGCGCATATCCTGAAAGTTCCGTCGGATATTTCCCTGAGCAATATCGAAGAGATTTTTCTCTGCACGATCCAGCAAGGTAAAAACGTCGCTGGAATCTTCGTATGCATCACGAATGGTTTCAGAAGAAATACGAATAAGCTCGCGCTGAATATGCTTTTGAAGGATGATCCTCGCGTGAAACTCAATATTAGCTGCAGAGGCAACACGATTGGTAAGCTGAGTGATGAAAAATGGTCCGCCAACTAATTCCAACTCTCCGGATTTACGAAGATCGTTGGTGACGGTGAGAATATCGATGGGTTGAGATGCTTCAAACAGTCGACGAATCGCACGATAAATTAACTGATGAGCATCTTTGTAAAAGGATTCAGGATGAAGAATGTCAATGACAGAAGTCAATGCATCTTTCTCCAGCATGAGCGCACCAAGCACCGCTTCTTCCAAATCAAGCGCCTGCGGAGGAAGTTTCCCCATTTGCTGTGATTGAAAAACCGAAGCAGCCGTGAGTCCGCCGGTCCGTTTACGTGTGGCTGTGTCTGTTCGCTTGCTGAATTCGCCCTGTTCCATCTCTCTCAAATATAACCCAAATTACCGTTTACGCAATATTCGTAACCGTTAAAAAGGGGATCGAAAGTACTGAAAAGGCAGGCACGGGCAAAGGGTTGTTCACAACTAAAAGGAAACCAGAACAGAAACAATTGACCATGAGGCAATAATGTCAACATCAAAATGAATTACCGTACAAGGAGTAAAAAACCATTCTACTATTTAATTGATTATAATAATCTTTAAAATCTGAATATCAATTATTTATGAAACTTATATAAACTATTTTTTAAGAGATATTTTAAAAACTGAATCTCTAATTTTTAGCCACTCAAAGCCATTTTAACTACCTTGCAGCACCAATTCAATCGTATGAATTTCCTAGA
>JBEGUX010000167.1:0-3248 GCA_041178685.1 Bacteroidota bacterium | reverse complement strand
GACAAATCAAGCGGTGTTGGCATTTCAATACGAAATGAATCCGTTAAACTACAACCATTATCGTCCTCGACTTCTACGAAATACATTCCGGTATCGAGATTGGTAATGTAGGATAACCCTGAATCAGCCGGCAGCCAGGTATAGGAATAATTTCCGCTGCCACCGGTAACCGTTAACGAGATAGCACCGTCGGCATTACCAAAACAACGTACATTTTCAACACTACTTGATAGGGTGATTACCGGCGGAGCATCCACCATCAAAAGCGACTCAACTGTACATCCATTGGCATCTGTTGCAGTAACTGAATAATTACCATACGCCAAACCGGAGGCAATTGAATCTGTTCCCCCGTAAGGCGACCATTGGTATGCGTAAGGCGCAACGCCACCATTAATAACCATTACCGCAGCTGTTCCATTGCTATCATCTGCACAAGCCAACATAGCAAGGGAAGATGCAATCATATCCAACGCAGGTGGCTGAGTAACAGTAATAACATCAGTTGCAATACATCCGTTAGAATCCGTCACTTCAACCTGATAAACTCCTGCTGGCAATCCAATTGCAGTGTCTACATTTTGAAGTGGCACAGAAGTCCACAAGTACGAAAACGGACCCACACCCGAAACTACACTTACAGTTGCACTGCCACTGCTATCGCCAAAGCAACGTACTTCAGAGAGAACGAAGGATTGCAAGACGGGCTCACTAATAGAAGGCACTATTACAATTTCAGTTGACGCACATCCATTAGCATCAGTAACAGTCACACTGTAATTACCGGCTGACAAGTTTACAATAGCTGCGGTCGTATCACCGGAGGGCGACCAGTTATAATTATATCCGTAGGCAAAAGGCGTACCACCTAATACGCTAACAGTAGCCATTCCATTCGCAATTCTACAATCGGATGGCGTGGAAAATGTAGAGAGAAGTAATGGATCCGGCTGCGAGATGGTTGCATCCGCAGATGCCAAACAACCACTCTCATCCCAGATGAGTACAGAATAAAATCCTGCAGGCTGAGCGGTGATGGTTTCCGTGTTATCTCCGTTGGACCAGGAATAATAGTATGGAGGAGTCCCGCCAAAGACATTAATGGTTAATTCTCCATCACTCCCATTGAAACAAGAAGTATTGGTGACAGAGAAATAGGTTCCCGAAGTAAACGGATCCAACGAAGGCGGTTCAAAAAGAGTAGCAGATGCAGTAATTGCACACCCAAGAATGTCCACCACCTCCACCTGATATGTTCCGGCGGTAATACCTAGTAAATCCTGTGACAAATCGCCGCTCGTCCAAGTATAGGTGTACGGAGGATCTCCACCGGTAACTTGGGTGGAAATGGAACCACTTTGATCGCCATTACACTGCAGATTATAACCACTAGGGTAAACGTAGGGAGTTAGTGCAACAGCGATAGGGATATGATCAGCTAACGTTAGTGTGCCCGTCTCATCGCAGGATAATCCAACAGTAGAAAATGTGTAAGTATATGTTCCAGGACACAGTCCTGTAAAAGAAAGACTATCCTGAAAATAGGTAATAGTTCCGTTTAGTAAAATACTGTGCAGCGCACCTGAATTAGGAATTGTAAATGAAATCGTGGCATCACAAGTAGCATTACAAGTCTCATCAGTAGTTTGTACACTTAGCACACCTCGTTCCAATAAGATCACCTTCCCCGAGTCCTGACAAGTTTTAGAGGAGTCTGACAACAGGTAGGAATAGGATCCGGCACAAAGACCGCTCACGATCAAGCTATCCCTAAAGAGAACTGTATCATTATTCAAAATCACTGAATAAAGTATGCCCGGCGTTGACGCAGTAAAGGAAATCCAACCATCACAATTTGATGGGCAAGTTTCCGCGGAAGACTGCACGGCTAACGGGCAATTTCCCGATGCCAGTCTGACTACCAATAGGCAAAGAATTACAACAATAAAACGTTTCATTAACAAACTGAAAGCAAGGAACTAAACGAACCATACAAGTTAGAAGATAATACTGTATTTACAATAAAAATGGTCTTTTTGAAGCGATAAAAGCCATAAATCAGTGGAGATTATTCACGTCAAAACGATGAATCAATAAAAAAGCGGCCGCACTTTCGCACGGCCGCTCTAAGATCACAATGAATAAAATTAATTCGTCAATACGATGCGCATATCATCCGCAACACCGTTACGAATCATACGGACAAGATATAATCCGTTGGTTAAACCAGCCTCGGTTAATTGAAGCTCGAAGTTGTACTCACCCATTCCATCGTGTTCAATTTCACGGAAGATGACACGCTGTCCGTTGAGGTTGTAAATTTCGATAGAAACTCTACCTGACTCGATCATATCGTATTTAATCATCACACGTCCGGCAGTCGGATTTGGATAAGCGACCGGACGGCTTAATTCAGTTCCCTGGTCTGCTATAACACGAGCTACAACAGTTCCAGGACAAGCGATATAGGTGTTACGCTGAATACCGTCTCTCCAGCTTTCGTTGGCCAGGTTCAGAGCATCTGTGAGTGCTGACAGATATGACTTCGTACCGCCACAACCGATAGCGGTATTAGCTGCATCGTACAATTGTTGCACGGTGAATCCAGCAAATTGTCCTGAGGTAACTACTGCATTCTTAAACAATATACCGGAAGGCGCAAATGCAGCGTTAGCACTATCGAATGCAATGTTAAGACGGAGTGCTACCAATTGTCCTGCCAGCGTATTACTGTAGGATGCAGAGGTAGGATTTAACAAGGTTCCCAAATTTAATTTCTTCGGTGTACCACTGGTAGGCAAGAAGGCACGCACTGCGGTTGAAGAGGTCAAACGGATGAAAGAGCCGCAAGCACCAATGACCAGTCCATTAGGGAATACAGATGAGAAATTAGCATTAAGGTACGCTCCAGGAATTGAGGTAGATGAAGAACCCCATCCACCTAATCCGTAAGTACGGAAGCTACCACATACACCAGATTGTGGACTGCCCACGGTAATACTACCAGTTCTTGTACAACCGTTAGCATCAGTAACAGTTACCGTATAAGCTGCTGCAACAAGGCCAGTAGCCGTTGATGTGGTTGCGCCATTTGACCAAAGGTAAGTATATCCAGGAGTACCGCCGGTAGCCACAACAGTTGCAGTACCATCGGTTCCACCGGTTGTAGTTACATCCGTCTTAGAAAGCGTAAGAGTGATCGCAGTAGGTTGAGTAATTGTAATAGCTGCTGTAGATGTGCAACCACG
>JBEGUX010000166.1:0-6234 GCA_041178685.1 Bacteroidota bacterium | reverse complement strand
CTATCCGTTACAAATGGGTAGATGATAGCGCTGCAGATGATTCATATTTTCAATTTGAAATTGTCCAGGACGAAATCACGGGTGACATCGCCCTTATTGTCACTGACTTTGCATATGCAGATGAAAAAGAACAGTCTTCCCGTCTTTGGGAAAGCCAGGTTCAGGAACTAAAGCACCACATCGGCTGCTGATTATTAACTTAAAAAGACGCCAAAGTTTTTAATGGCGTTCTCTCCCAATTCCTCCAGGTCCGTAATTTTTTCCAACGGAATCCTATACGATAATTTAAGGAATCCTGTGTGATTCAAACGATGCACCATTGCTGAAAAAGTCAGCTGAGAGAAAGAAACATAGTTATCCGTTTCATAATGGTATTCCCACGGAGTATCATTAATGCAAAAATATAAATCAGCTATTGACATTCGCGATAGCCGGTCTTCCAGGTTAGTCTGATAAATAGCCAGTGCTTTTCCCTGAATATGAAGAGTAACACTGCACTCGTGTCCCCACCAGCACATTGTTCGAACAGCAAAAACTGCTTCCTTACTGAAATGCCTGGGGAAATCCATAATAGTATAAGGAAACAGTCGATAGTTTTCACCTTTGAATATTTTACCACGCGTCCTATCTATACCTTCCACGGGTAAATTCCAACCGGAAACTTCTCTCATCCACGACGATTGCATTTCCGAAAAAACAGTGTCAAATTTCTCTGAAATGTTTCTCTTGATCAGGAAAAACTCCTTGTTACCTAATACTGCCCTTTCTTCGTTGCTAAGGTTCATTTTAGTAAATTGCACGGTATTGTCCAGCACTCCAAAGATACGGTGAAGAAGGTTACCTTATTGCTGTTGCGTTCGTTCTCAGGCCCCTTCCTGATGACCTTTATGATAGCGCTCTTTGTGCTACTAATGCAATTCCTTTGGAAATATATCGATGATTTGGTTGGTAAAGGCCTTGGCTTCTTTGTCATTGCTAAATTGCTGGTTTTTGTATCGGTTACGCTCGTTCCTCTCGCGCTGCCGCTTGCACTCCTGCTCTCTTCCATCATGACGTTTGGAAACCTTAGTGAGCATTCGGAGCTGACTGCCTGCAAATCTGCCGGCATTAGCCTGCAACGTATAATGCGACCACTCACCATTACTGCATTTTCTATTGCACTCCTCGCTTTTGTTTTTTCCAACTACGTTCTGCCAATTGCCAATCTCAAAATGAATGCACTTTTGTACGATGTACGGCAGCAAAAGCCGGCACTTTATATCACGGAAGGTGTATTCTATAACGGCATCGAAGGTTACACGATAAAGGTGGGTTCTAAAGATGATGATGGACAAACCCTGAACGATGTGATGATCTATGATCACACCAATAACCGTGGCAATACAAAGATGGTCATGGCCAATCAGGGAAAAATGGTGATGTCCGACGATGAACGTTTTCTTGTCATTACACTTTTTAAAGGATTTAGCTATGAAGATCAGGATAACGGTCGCGATAGGTCATCGCACCCACTTCTACGTACTGAATTTGATCAGGAAACATTTCGTTTTGACCTTAGTTCATTTAAGTTGAACCGCACTAACGAACAGCTTTTCAAGGATAATTTCCAGATGCTCAATCTTCGGCAACTTGTTAGTGCCGCCGACTCCATCCGCAAGGGAGTTACTAATAAGCAAGGTGATGTACTTCGACAACTTCATTGGCTCCAAAAAGACAGCGTTGTTCTTGGCAAACCATCTCCGTTGGCTGTAGAACGGTATGCTGCACGCAGAGGATATTCCACGGTGACTTCTGCTTTGTATGCAGCTAAAGGAATTAAAGGTGTTGCCACCGATGCGGCTCAGGATATCCAGTTTAAACGAAAAAGTCTGGCACGTCACGAAATTGAATGGCACCGAAAATTTACACTTTCGTTTGCCTGTTTAATTCTATTTTTCATTGGTGCTCCACTTGGAGCTATCATACGTAAAGGCGGTTTAGGAATGCCTGTTGTTATTTCTGTTATCTTCTTTATCGCTTATCATATTATCAGCATCACCGGCGAAAAATTTGCCCGCGAAGGCGTTCTTACACCCGCCATAGGTATGTGGCTATCTTCATTTATTCTGCTTCCCGTCGGTATTTTCTTAACGTATAAGGCAACAACTGATTCGAATATCTTTTCGCTGGATGCCTACACACGTTTTTTCCGCAGATTAATTCCAAAACGTAATACCGTTTCGGCGTGAAAGTCCTGCTGCTTTGTCTTCGTGTGCCCTGGCCGTTAACTGATGGCGGTAATCTTGCCATGATGAATATGGCAGAAATGCTGCACGATGCCGGGCATGATGTTACCATTTTTGCATTAAACACGAAGAAACATTTTGTATCAACGGAGGATATTCCCGAAAAGATCTTCAAAGGCATTCGATTAGTCAGTACGCCTATAGATACCGATATTCGTGTCAACAGAGCTTTGCGTAATCTTTTTAGGCCAAATGAATCATATAACGTTGCGCGCTTTCACGACTCAACTGCTGCTGCTCGATTAAAAGAGCTGGTGGAAAAAGAAAAATTTGACATCGTTCAATTTGAATCGCTATTTACAACAACCTATTTGCCTATTGTTCGTGCTAACTCTTCAGCTCGTGTTATTTTACGTGCTCACAATGTAGAACATATCATTTGGGAACGTCTTAGTCGTGAAGCCGGTAATCAGTTGCGAAAATCTTATCTGAAGTTTTTGGCAAAACGAATGAAAAAGTATGAATCAGCTGTTGTAAAAGAAATGGACGGCATACTTCCAATTTCTCCTTTGGATGAACCGTTTTTTTTGGATAATGCACCGAAGAATTCTGTATGTACTATTCCAATGGGAATTGATTTGAACGCTTATTCGTTGCAAACAAATGCTAGTCTGCAACTATTTCATCTAGGCGCTATGGACTGGCTTCCCAATCAGGAAGGAATAAAATGGTTTCTTGACACTTGCTGGCCGTTGATTCATGTCCAACATCCTGAACTGCAACTTCATTTAGCCGGTCGCGGTTTTCCGGCAGCGCTTATCGACAATAGTATTCCTATGGTCAGTTTTACCGGTGCTGTAAAAGATGCTCAGGAATTTATGCAGGACAAACAGATCATGATCGTTCCGCTGCATTCCGGTAGCGGGTTGCGAATTAAAATTCTGCAAGGATTGGCACTTGGAAAAACAATCATTGCCACTTCTGTCGGTGCCGAAGGAATTGATGTTACCGACGGAAAAAATATTCTCATCGCCAATACGCCGGAAGAATTCGAACAAAAAGTAACCTATTGTATCGCTGATGAAGCGCGTTGCAAATCAATAGGACTAGCCGGACGAAAGTTAATTGAAGAAAAATATTCCGGTACTGTACTTGGTGGAAAAGTAGCCAATTATTACCGGCAACTGTTGCTTTAATCTCAGTTATCGATGCGGATGGTGTGTCCCATCTTATCTCGCTTCGTAATCAAATAAAGTTTATTATGCTCATTGGATTCGATTTCAATCGGAACGGATTCGATGATTTCCAATCCGTAGCCAATGAGGCCCGCACGCTTTTTAGGATTGTTAGACATTAACTTCATTTTGGTAACACCCAACTCCCGTAGGATTTGTGCGCCTACACCGTAATCTCGCTCGTCCATGCCAAAACCAAGTTCCAGATTAGCTTCCACCGTATCTCGACCTTGCTCCTGGAGTTTGTACGCTTTTAGTTTATTCAAAAGTCCAATTCCACGACCTTCCTGATTCATATAAACAATTACGCCTTTCCCTGCTTTCTCAATCATTTCCATCGATTTGTGTAACTGCGGTCCGCAGTCGCAACGGCACGAACCGAAAATATCACCGGTCAGACAGCTGGAGTGCACACGAACAAGAACAGGTTCGTCTTTATCCCAACGTCCTTTGGTAAGTGCAAGATGATCCTGACCACTGTTTTTTTGCTTAAATGCATGCAATTGAAAATTTCCAAGAGCTGTTGGCAGTTGAACGTCAACAACACGCTCAATTAAGGATTCGTTCTTTAAGCGGTAAGCAATCAGGTCTTCGATGGAGACTACTTTGAGCTGAAAACGCTCAGCGATTTGCAGCAGATCAGGGAGCCGAGCCATCGTTCCATCTTCGTTCATGATTTCAACTAAAACACCGGCAGGTTTGAACCCAGCCAACCGAGATAAATCAATCGTAGCTTCTGTGTGACCGGAACGACGAAGAACACCACCGTTTTTAGCACGAAGTGGAAAAATATGTCCAGGACGAGCCAATTCTTCCGGACGCGTATTCGGATCAATCAACGCGCGAACGGTGCGTGACCGGTCGCTGGCTGAAATACCTGTAGTAATTCCAGGGCCAATTAAATCAACGGAAATGGTGAATTGCGTTTCATGACTGGAGGTGTTGGTGGATACCATCAGTGGAAGATTCAGCTCCTCACATCGTTGTTCTGTTAATGCCGCACAAATCAATCCACGACCATGTGTTGCCATGAAATTGATGACGTCAGGTGTAGCATTTTCAGCCGAAGTGATAAAATCACCCTCGTTTTCGCGGTTCGCATCATCAACAACGATGATAACCTTTCCTTCTCGCAAATCAACTAAAGCTTCTTCTATGGTACTCAGCTGCATATTCATACTGTTCAAGAACGCCGCAAAGGTACGAAAGTTTAACGCTGTTTAGTTTTATCCTTTAATATGTGGTAAACTTCAAAAAAACGCAAATTTCTTGCAATGACTTTTGGAATAATTCCCAAGAAAAAGGTCTATTTCAAAAAGAATATTGAATAACTGCTAGCTAGTGGCCGGAATACCTTACGTCTGCAAGTTCGTGATGCAATTGAATATCTTCTCATACAATTTCGTGACTAATCTTGTATCAACATCACCGCCCAAACAAGACGTTTGAGCTTATGAATTAAACGCAGCCCCGTAAGGCTGCCCTCAGATGCCGCCTAACCCCGTAAGGTTTGCGGCATTTGTTTTTTACCACTATCCAATGAGAAAAACAAAGTGTAAGAATTGTATTTACTTTTCACTTTGCAAGGCTCCATTTGATAGTATGTTTGAATCATAAACTTCAAAACAACAACACACTTATGATGAATTGACCAACCAAAAGGTTGAAGAAAAGACCCGGCTAAGCGCCGGGTTTTTTATTTTTTATCAGGGGATAGCGAAACCTCATTTTTCTTGCTTAATCCAAGACGTTCCATTAAATCGCGGAACGAATTGAAATCCTGTCGGAAGAAAACACCGACACCTTGCGTATATGGCGCATTGAAATTGATCAGGTCATCGGCATTGCTGCGATTATAAGCTTTCACGCGGAATCGACCATCTTTACTTACTTTATATTCCGTGTAAAACTCTCCAACCACGTTGTTGGCATTATTGGTACTGGCGGCGGCACTGGTTCCCATTACGCCTACGTTCGTTTCAACAAGTAATCGGTCGTTGAACATCGTTTTAGAAAACATCAATTGAATTTCCTCATTGCTATACGTGTCTTTAGCTCTATAGTTAAAACCAATATTGACGTCTTTACTCAGTTGCGAAAGCCAGTTGCTAACCTGATTACTTAGCAATTCACTGGCACTGGCGACAGCACCGGCACCGGCATCGAATTTTCCTACTGAAGATGTATTTACGGATGGAGGTAAAAACTGATTAAACACCAGCAAACCGAACATCTGTCGGTTGACTTCCTGCTCCGAATTGAGAACGGTACGCACCATGCTTTCAATCGTTGGGTCTTGTGCGCGAACACCGATCTCGTAACTAATAGAAGGATTCATCAGCTTGTTACTTAGATTCAATTTACAATCAACAGGAACTCTTCGCTGAAAGGTGGAATCCTGAATTAGATTAACCAACGATCCGGTATAAACGGTGTAAACAGCAGTCATATCCAGATTTGCATCATACGGATCACCGCTCCATGTAATTCTTCCACCTTGATTGATCTGGAATCGCTTGTTAATAAGGTTTTGCAGTGTAAACAAGTAGGTTCCTTTGTCAATAGTAAATGTGCCGTACATGTTAAAATCACCAATGGTATTTATATCCATCCGTAAGTTACCGGTTCCACTACCCGTGATTACGTCGCCAATTTTCTCATCAAAAATCATGTTGATCTCCGCATCAGGTGTCATATCAAGGCTCATATTAAGTCGTAAGCCTGAAATTGTGACGGTAGCCTCCTGCTCTATCTCTATAGCTTCAGTTTTAGGC
>JBEGUX010000165.1:0-17436 GCA_041178685.1 Bacteroidota bacterium | reverse complement strand
CGAAACAGAGTGCTATGTGACAATATTATCAAATGGGGGCATCCCGGAGTAGTGGTGACAAGAAATGATCCTTCCGATTTTAAGTCGCTGCCCGGAATGTTTGATTTGATATTGGTAGATGCACCTTGCAGCGGCGAGGGGATGTTTCGTAAAGATGAAGTAGCGATCAAAGAATGGAGTCTTGAAAATGTGCAACACTGCTCGGTACGACAAAAAGATATTTTATCTGCTGCAATTACTGCGCTTACGCCGGGCGGACTTCTTATTTACAGTACATGTACATGGTCGGAGCTGGAAGATGAAGCTATCGTAGATGATTTGGTTAAGTCGTATGGCATGGAAGTCCTGTTGCTTCCCGAATTCGATGGACTGGTCATGAAAGGATCGTCGGCTCGTTTTTATCCGCACCGTGTAAAAGGAGAAGGTTTTTTTATTGCTGCCTTGCGAAAGCCTGTTGATTTAGAAGAGACAATTTTATCAGGGCGAAAAAAGGAGCGTAAAAATGAATCACCCGGTAGCATAAAGAAGAATTTTCAATTGCTCGAAGGTGATTTTCTATACTGGCAAAATGGCAACGACTGGTGGTCTATTCCTTCGGCACACCGACAAGTTTGGCAACACCTCGCCAATAATTTACGTGTCGTTTATGCGGGCTGTAAACTTGGGGAAGTGAAAGGGGATGAACTACTACCTGATCATGCAGCAGCACTGTCTATTAGTTTGTCGGATCATCATCAACGACATACTGTTGATACATCAACAGCGCTTCGTTACCTTCGTGGAGACGCAATTGAAATACCTGTTTCTTATAAAGGCTGGTTGCTTATTGAATATGCCGGACTACCGATTGGATGGGGAAAAGCAGTGAAAGGGCGGCTCAACAACCATTATCCGAAAGAGCTGAGAATACGAATGAACATTAATTAACAAAAGGAGTGAACTATGGCTTATTTTGAGGATGACATCTATCAATCAGACGAACGTGGTCTTAACGGTTTCGATCGGGTGGCAATTGAATTTGTAGATGATTTTCTGGATAAACTGCTGGTGAATGCCCGTGTTTATCGCTTGGGAGGTCAAGATGTGATGTGTTTGCATCAGCTCAAGCAGGTAGTTTCCGATTTTCTAAAAGTAGACTACGATGGACATGTTAGAATTACTTCTTCGCGCGAAGACGGATTGGGTACACGAAATTCCGTAATTGAATTTACGCCTCATTTAATTGTAATTGGCGTTTCCGGTTTTGATGGTTCTGAACGCGGTGGAGAACCTTATGATGATGTATACTTTTCAGTCGGTGAACAGATGGAGAGCGATACCCTGGACGATGACCTTTCTGTTTGGGAAGAAGATTTTTTTGCTAAGCTAACGCATCCCGACTCAACATTAACAGTGGAAGGTGAGATTGCCAATATCCGTGAAGCGGAGTTATCGGCTTTTTCGGAAGATGAAGATGAAGCTGATGATGACATTGAAAGCAATGATACTATCGATTTTGATTGATGGAAATCGGGGCTTTTGCTGATTATTACTAATTGCATTTTTCATAATGATCCGTTCGGTATTTATTCTCTTTCCGGTATTACTGTTATTTTCTTGCAAGCAGGAAAAGTCCTCTGAAACGACAGCTTCAGTTGTTGATTCAGTTATAGTACAGGATGAGATTATTTTACTCAACAATATAGAGGTAGATTCTATTACAAGCCGAACTACTTCCTCAAAAGATATACTAGCAGAGGTTGATTCTTTTTATTCTCGGAGAAATTATTCTGCTGCCTGGGTTAATGGTTCCGGATTAAATGTACAAGCGTTTTCGTTCTTAGATATGCTTGCGAATTCCATTAGTGAGGGAGTTTTTATTGATGGTTTAAGTGATAATGCAATTATTCTTTTAGTTGATACATTAAAGTCTGCTCCAAGGCATAGTTTCAGCAAAGAGCAATTAAAGGCACTGGAAGTAGTCCTTACGGTTCAGTATTTCAACTACGCTGAATCGAAGTTTCGGGGGATTTCTGAAGAAAAACGAAGAGCTTTGGAGTGGTATATTCCATCCGACAGAAAAAGCATCAATGATTGGCTGGATTCACTATGGTTACAGCCGGTATCAAACCTGTTGTCAGATGAACCATTGCATCCGCTCTACAATCGTTTGAAAATTGTTCTAAAGAAATATATGAAACTTTCGCAAGCACAATCATGGGACAGTATCTATTTTGATGCAATCGTTACTGGTAAAGTTTGGAAGCAACAACCAATCGTTGACCGGCTTTTTTATCTCGGTGACTTAGAGGGTAGAAGAAATATTGACTCTCTGTATTTTGCCAACGCCGTTGTGCGTTTTCAGCGAAGACACGGAATGAAAGTTACAGCTGTCCTTGATCAAAATGCCGTTGATGTTTTAAATATCCCACTGCGCTATCGAATTCGTCAACTATTAATTAATATGGAGCGATGCCGGTGGCTGCCTGCGCAACCTAAAAGCGATTTTTTGGTGGCGAACATTCCTGCTTACACGTTGTATGCTTATAATGCAGATTCAGTCAGCTGGAGTTCGCGAATTATTGTTGGTAAATCCGCTTCAACTACCCAGGTGTTTGCAGGCAGTATTAACGAAGTGGTGCTTAATCCTTATTGGGTAGTTCCCAAAAGTATTGCTCACGACGAGATAATTCCGGCGATTCAGCAAGATCCTTTGTACTTGACTCGCAATCATATGGAAGTAGTAACTAAAAGTAAAAAACCACAACAAGTTGA
This sequence comes from Bacteroidota bacterium, assembly GCA_041178685.1. Taxonomy (GTDB): domain Bacteria; phylum Bacteroidota; class Bacteroidia; order AKYH767-A; family 2013-40CM-41-45; genus Pollutiaquabacter. The sequence goes on along the minus strand of JBEGUX010000165.1, from coordinate 14,682 downwards.
TCCGAAGAGTATAAATTGGAAAACGGTTTCTCCGGCTAATTTCAAGTATGAAATCCGCCAGCTTCCAGGATCGTGGAATGCACTGGGAAATGTGAAGTTCATGTTGCCAAATTCATACAGTATTTATCTCCATGATACTCCTGCCAAGTATCTTTTTGATGAGCAGCAGCGAACATTTAGTCACGGCTGTATTCGTGTAGAAAAATCGATGGAATTACTGGACTTCGTAGTTAACGAAAATACTTCATGGGCAGAAGCGGGCATACAACGTGCCCGTAAATCGGAAAATGAAACGCATATTCCGCTCAAGGAAAAAGTTCCGGTATTTGTGGTTTATTTTACCGCTTGGGTGGATGCTTCGGGACAGGTCAGTTTTCGCGAGGATGTATATGGGCATGATCAGCGGTTATCTGCACTGCTTTTCAAAGATTGATGACCTTTTTTAGTGGATATTTAACGTTTTTTCGTAATTATTTATTTTAATTCCCCTTAAATACGTTTATTTTTACTGTATAATTCCTAATTCTATGAAAAGACTCCTACTTGCCTTTTTGTTGTCTATAGCCTTTGTTTCTAATGCCCAAATTAAAATTCTTTTTGATGCCAGCAGTGCTCAAATGGCAGGTAACGCTGATTGGGTAGTAGATGCAGATTTATACAATATTGGAACCGGTACAGGTGGTGTGATGACAGCAGGAAGAGGTAATGAAGCTAATCCACAGAGGATTCCAACAGCCGCTCAATCCGGAATTACAGCTACAACTGCAGAGACTTATTGGAAAGGTGCACTTTCAAATTGGGGAATTGATTTGGTAAGACGTGGCTATACGATCGAGACACTTCCATTCAATGGCTTGATTACCTATGGTGTGTCTACCAACGCTCAGGACCTTTCTAATTACAAAGTGTTTATTGTCATTGAGCCCAATATTGCCTTCACTGCAGCTGAAAAAACAGCGATGATGAATTTTGTGCAAAACGGAGGTGGTTTATTCATTGGTGGTAATCATGCCGGTAGTGACAGAAATAGTGATGGCTGGGATCCGGTTCGTGTTTGGAATGATTTTTTCAGAAACAACGGAGTTCGCGCAAATCCTTTCGGTATCAATTTTGACTCTGTTAGCTATTCTCAAACTTCCTATAACATTGCACCGTTAACAACGAATGCAATTTTAAAAGGGCCTGCTGGTAATGTTACCGGATTGAAGTACGATGCTGGTGCCTCTATGACATTGAACCCAGTTTCAAATACAAGTGTTACAGGATTGGTCTACAAGACAGGTGCTTCAAACACGGGTACAACTCAGGTAATGTTTGCAAGCGCAACATACGGTAACGGTCGTGTCTGTGGAATTGCCGATAGTTCGCCATCTGATGATGGGACGGGTGATAGAAATGACGTTCTTTATACCGGTTATAGAACAGCAGTAAGTGGTTCTCACCAGAAGCTTTTAATTAATGCAATACTTTGGCTGGCTGGAACAACGTCTTTTGCTAGTCCTACTAATGATGAGCCACAAGTTTATCAACGTCAGATTGCTACAGAAACAGAATGGTCGCTTTTCCCAAATCCTGCATCTGATCGTGTAACTATTTCAGGTTCATTTACGGACGAGACAGTGTATATTTCTTTGCGCGATATGACCGGTCGTGAATTGCTTTCACAGACATTGATAGCTGATAATGGCCGATTGAATCTTGATGTTGATCGCACTCGTTTTCCGCAAGGAATTTATTTGTTGACGATTATCAATGGTGATCAACGTAAGTCTCTTCGACTTATCTTGAATTAATTATCCTTTAGCCTCCCTCACCTGACGTAGGTCATTGTTTGGGGATTTTCATTAGGGTAATTTCGATGATATTTGATTTTCTATGAATACCCTGATCGCAGAAGTTAAAATACTGGAAGCACTTGATTTTGCTGCAGGAAAACATCGTTTTCAACGGCGCAAAGATGAGCATGCAACGCCGTACATCAATCATCCAATCAGTGTTGCCTATACTCTTGCTTCTGCAGGAGAGTCCGACTTGTCCATGTTACTTGCAGCTCTTTTGCACGATACGATTGAAGATACAAAAACAAGTTTGCAAGAATTGATCGACAAGTTCGGACAAGAAGTTGCTGATCTTGTTCTTGAGCTGACGGACGATAAAAATCTGGAATCTGACGAACGCAAATATCGTCAGGTATTATTAGCCAAAAGCAGGAGCGAGAAAGCAAGAAAAATCAAGTTGGCCGATAAAATTTGTAATGTTGAAGATATACTTCATCATCCTCCCCATCATTGGAAAGAAGAGCGTAAGGTAGCCTATATTGAATGGGCCAAAGAGGTCGTCGACCAGTTACGCGGTACGCAACCAGTTCTGGAAAATAAGTTTGATGAGCTGTATCGACAGGCTCGTGAAATGTTTAGAAACTATGTTTTCAAGGCCTAATAGTAATCTCCAATTGCCGCTTTTTTTCTTAATTTTGGTTTTCTGAACCCTTATGGAAATCCCTAAAACATACGATCCTTCACAGGTAGAAGACAAATGGTACAAGCGCTGGATCGACAGCGGTTTTTTTCGCAGCACTCCCGACGATCGCGAACCTTACACCATCGTAATTCCACCACCTAACGTCACCGGTGTGCTTCATATGGGGCACATGCTCAATAATACCATTCAGGATGTACTGATTCGTCGTGCACGGATGCGCGGTTACAATGCGTGCTGGGTTCCGGGAACAGATCATGCATCCATCGCTACCGAAGCGAAAGTAGTTGCCATGCTGCGCGAGAAGGGAATCAATAAAAAAGATTTGTCGCGCGATGAGTTCCTCAAATATGCCTGGGAATGGAAAGAAAAATATGGCGGCATTATCCTGGAGCAGTTAAAAAAATTGGGCGCATCGTGCGATTGGGAGCGCACGCGCTTTACCATGGAGGACGATCTGAGCGATGCCGTTATCTCGGTATTTATTGATCTCTACAACAAAGGAAATATCTATCGCGGTGTTCGAATGGTGAACTGGGATCCCCAGGGAAAAACAGCATTGAGCGATGAAGAAGTAATTTACAAAGAGGTTCAGTCAAAGTTATACCACGTCCGTTATCCGATTGTCGATACAAAACTGGCAGAACAGATTAAGTCATCGACCTCTACCTGGACATTCACTGAAAATGGCTGGGAAGTGGTAATTGGCGGAGAGAATTTCAAGGGCTCTGAATTTATCACTATTGCAACAGTTCGTCCGGAAACTATTCTTGGCGATACCGGCGTTTGCGTTCATCCCGAAGACGAACGATATAAACACCTAAAAGGTTGTTTTGCCGTTATTCCAATGGTCAACCGTCCGGTGCCAATTGTTTTCGATGATTATATCGAAATGGAATTCGGAACTGGGGCGCTGAAAGTAACACCGGCGCACGACATTAACGACTATAATCTTGGTCTAAAGTTCGGACTTGAAGTTATCGATACTATCAACGACGATGGAACGATGAGTCCGGCGGCGAAGTTTTATATTGGGGAAGATCGTTTTATTGTCCGCAAGAAGATTGCAAAAGATCTTGAAGCTGCAGGCCAAATGGTCAAGGTGGAAGATTACAAAAATAAAGTTGGGTATTCCGAACGCACTGACGCTGTCATCGAACCTAAGTTATCAATGCAGTGGTTTTTGAAAATGGATCAAGTGGCCAAACCTGCGCTCGACAACGTGCTGAACGGTAACATCAAATTGATTCCGGATAAGTTCATCAATATCTACCGTCATTGGATGGAGAATGTGCACGACTGGTGTATTTCCCGTCAGTTGTGGTGGGGACAGCGAATTCCTGCGTGGTATGGACCCAACAACGAATGTGTAGTCTGTAAAACGGCAGACGAAGCTATATCACTTTTTGCTGCGAAAGGAATTTCTGTTAACAAGAATGACATTCGACAGGATGAGGATGTGCTTGATACGTGGTTCTCTTCATGGCTCTGGCCGATATCTGTTTTTGATGGATTTAAAGACCCAAACAATAAGGACATCAAGTATTATTATCCTACAAATGATCTGGTAACAGCTCCTGAAATTTTATTCTTCTGGGTAGCGCGCATGGTCATTGCGGGCTATGAATACATGCACGAAAAACCGTTTACCAATGTTTATCTGACAGGTATTGTTCGTGATAAGCTTGGACGTAAGATGTCTAAATCGCTGGGTAATTCTCCTGATCCGCTCGACTTGATTGCCAAGTATGGCGCCGACGGAGTTCGTGTGGGTATGTTGTTGAGTTCTCCGGCAGGTAACGACTTGCTATTTGATGAGTCGCTGTGTGAACAAGGAAGAAATTTTGCGAATAAAATCTGGAATGCTTTCCGTCTTGTGAAAGGTTGGTCTGTCGATGCTTCTTTGACAACACCGGAGGTGAATTCAATATCCATCCGTTGGTTCGAACAGCGTTTCAACGAACAGTTGTCTGTCATCAATGATCACTACGCAAAATATCGAATGAGCGATGCGCTGATGGCTTCGTATAAATTGGTGTGGGACGATTTCTGTTCCTGGTATTTAGAAATGGTAAAACCAGCTTACAACGAGAACGGTCCAGCTGCCATTGACGCTGCCACTTATAATGCCACACTACGCTTTTTTGAGCAGTTGCTGAAAGTGTTACATCCGTGGATGCCATTTATTTCAGAAGAATTGTGGCATCATTTGAACGAGCGACAGCAAAACGATTGTATTATAGTAGCGGAATGGCCAAAAGAAGAAGCCTCTGATAAAAAGGTGTTAACCGGTTTCGAATTTGCTGCCGAAGTGGTTGCGCAGGTTCGAAATATTCGCAGTTCTAAAGGTATTTCTCCGCGTGAATCACTTTCACTATTTATCAAGTCTTCACAAAAAGTGGATGACCACTTTAATGCTGTAATTGCAAAACTTGCCAATCTGAATAAGTTGGCAACCACTGAAGTGAAAGTGGAGAACTCGTTTTCTTTCCTCGTTGGACAAGCTGAATGTTATGTACCGGTGAGTGGAAATGTGGACGTAGCGGCAGAGAAGGAGAGGATTCAAAAAGAACTGGAGTATAATCTTGGTTTCCGGAATTCTGTACAGGCAAAATTAGCCAACGAAAGATTTGTTGCCAATGCTAAGCCCGAAGTTGTCGATAACGAACGTAAAAAACTGGCAGATGCAGAGGCGAAAATCTTGGCGTTAGAAGAACAGCTTCAATCGTTAAAATAAATCCTAAAGTAACTTATTTGATAATTCATTAATAAATATCACATGAAAACAATACTAACTTTCGTCGCATTCTTGTTGGTCTCTTTTTCTTCAATGGCTCAGGATACGCTGTATAAGCGTAATGGAGAAAAGCTAGTTGTGAAAATAAAAGAAATTGGTCTCGATGAGGTCAAGTATAAGCTTACGGGATACGAGGACGGTCCGGTGATTTCCATTGCAAAGGATAACCTAATAAAGGTCGTCTATGGTAATGGCGAGGTGCAGCTGATGCTGAAAGACATGGAGAATCCGGAGAATTATGCCGGTCAAAAAAAGAACGCAATTAAAGTTGATTTCATTTCGCCCTTACGCGATAATCTTTCTTTTATCTATGAACGAAGTATTCGTCCCGGAAGAAGTATTGAGTTTAATTTGGGCATTGTTGGCGTTGGAATTGGTACGCGGGCTTGGGATGAATCCTCCGGGGCTTTTTTCAGAGTTGGTTACAAGTTTATCAAGACACCGGATTACTACCTGCGTGGCATGAAGTATTCCCACATCTTGAAAGGCGGCTATGTTCGTCCTGACTTTATTCTGGGAACTTATTCCATTAAGCGAACCATTGATAATTCGTATTATAATCCATTGCCACCTTATAACTATATCACCAACATCACTAAAACAACACGAGATGTAACTTACGGTGCTTTGCATGTTACATTAGGAAAACAATGGGTGTACGATGATGCATTTTTGGTTGATTTTTTCTGTGGCGTTGGTTATGCTGTCTCCAACATGCAGAGTGATGACCCGGATAATATCTATACAATTGCTTATGGTGTTACCGGAGGCGGAAGTGAAACTCCATTTTCTGCTAGTGCCGGATTCAGAGTGGGTTTCCTGTTTAAATAAACTTTCTTACGAAAGCTTCTTCTGATAGATTCTGTACCGCTTATATACTTTCCCGCCGATGCGCTCCATTTCTCCGCGCATCTTGGTATTCGTTTCCAGAATCAAGTGGCTGTCGCAAAAGGTGAATTTACGCTTTCGAGCAGCATCAAATAGATCGATGCCCAATAACGCTGTTAATCCCTTGCCTTGGTAGTCGGGATGAACAGCTCCCAGCAACATATTCAATTGCTGTGTCTTTTTCATAGAAGCAAAAAGATGAATAAAGCCGAACGGAAAAAGTTTTCCTTTGGCTTTTTTTAATCCCTCACTGAAATCCGGAACTGCAACTATAAAAGCGATCAGGTTGTTCCTTTCGTCGGTAATGGCTTTTACAAAATGCGGATCAAGTAATGGTAAATATTGATTGGCCAGCTTTTTCATTTCTTGATCTGTGAGCGGAACAAATCCAAGTAAGTCTTTGTAAGTTTCATTGATCAATCGAAAAATCGGGATTACATAGGGCTTTAATTGACGAGTCGATGTAAAATTATGTTGTTGTACATTCATTTTCCGCGAAACAAGCCTTGCTGCTCGGATAAAAATTGCCGGTGTAGTAGCAGGAACATCCAATCGGTAGACAACACAATCTGTTAGCTTCTCGTACGATTCATTGACTACCAATTTCTCGAGATAAGCAGCATTGTTAGCGGTTGAAATCACCGGACGATATTCAAGGCCTTCGATTTGTAATCCCTCCGGGTCTTTGTCGGAGAATCCAAAAGGACCGATGATGCGGTTCATACCATTCTCCCGTGCCCAACTTTCTGCTGCAGATAACAATTTATGAGCAACTTCCTGATCGTTGATACATTCCAGCGAATAAAAGCGAGCGGTTTTTTCTCCTTCTCGCTCGTTGTATTCGTCGTGGATGATACCCATGATTCGCCCAACGAGTGAATCACCCCGATAGGCAAGCCATCGCTCGGTGCGACAAACAGCATACGCTGGATTTTTCGCAGTCGAGTAAAAGGATTTTTCGTCCATCCAGATAGGCGGCACATAACTCGGCCTTCCGTTGGGAAGTCGCTCAGGCAAATAGAGAAACTCTTTTTGCTGTCGGGATGTACGAACCGGAAGTACTTGAACCATCATCAATATGAAGACATTAAATTTTGAAGGTCACTTTAAATCAAAGGCTGTTTTCCCCAGACCAAGTTAAGTTAAAATGCAGCTTTTAAATAGGACCCTGGTTTGCAGATATTTAAAATCTATTAAAATATTGAAAAAGAACAATTTGCAGATAGTTTCCTTCGGTTTTGATGTAACTTAGGGTGCCTCGGTTTTGTTATCTTTGCGCAACGAATTTCAAGCGAAATGAAACAAGTTACTCCTTACAAACCTATCCATAAGATTAGGATCGTTACCGCGGCCTCGCTTTTTGATGGTCATGATGCAGCCATCAACATCATGCGCCGCATCATCCAGTCGAGTGGAGCAGAAGTGATTCACCTTGGTCATGATCGTTCTGTGGAAGAAGTGGTCAACTGTGCCATTCAGGAAGATGTTCAGGCAATTGCCATGACCAGCTATCAGGGTGGACACATGGAGTACTTTAAATACATGCATGATCTTTTAAAAGAAAAAGGTTGTGGTCATATTCGCATTTTTGGTGGTGGTGGTGGCGTAATCTTACCGACTGAGATTGAGGAGTTGCACAGTTACGGTATCACGCGTATATATTCTCCCGATGACGGTCGCGCAATGGGTTTACAGGGAATGATCAACGACTTATTGATGAAGTCGGACTTTTCTACTGTAGATCACCTCAACGGCGAAATCAAAGCTGTTCCTAATCGTGATGTAAAGTCTATTGCTCGTATGATTTCTTTTGCTGAAAATATGCCGGAAGCATTTACCGGAATTCAACAAGAGATTGTACAAGCAACAGCCAAAGTTCCTGTGTTAGGTATTACCGGTACGGGCGGCGCCGGCAAGTCATCACTCGTTGACGAACTGGTTCGCCGCTTTCTTATTGACTTCAAAGACAAGCATATTGCGATTGTTTCTGTTGATCCTTCTAAACGTAAAACCGGCGGTGCATTACTTGGTGATCGTATTCGTATGAATGCAATCAATAATCCGCGGGTGTACATGCGCTCTCTTGCAACGCGGCAGTCTAATCTCGCGCTCTCTCGCTATGTAAAAGATGCCGTTGATATCCTTAAAGCAGCCAAGTACGATCTTATCCTACTTGAAACTTCGGGTATTGGACAAAGCGATACTGAAATACTCGATCACTCTGATGTTTCCTTGTACGTGATGACGCCGGAATACGGTGCTGCAACACAGCTGGAAAAAATCGATATGCTCGATTTTGCGGATGTGATTGCTTTGAATAAATTCGACAAGCGTGGCGCATTGGATGCGTTGCGCGATGTGAAGAAGCAATACAAGCGAAATCATCAGTTGTGGGATACTGACGATGAAGTACTACCCGTTTTCGGCACCATAGCTTCACAATTCAACGATCCGGGCATGAACCGTTTGTACCGTTCGTTGATTGACAAGCTCAATGAAAAACTTTCGCTCAACTGGAAGAGCAGCTTTGAGATGACCGGAGAGATGTCCGAGAAAATCTACATCATACCGCCGGCACGAACACGATACTTGAGTGAGATTTCAGAAACCGTTCGTTCCTACAACAAATGGGTGGCAGCTCAGTCGGAATTGGCACAGCGCCTCTTCGGTATCAAGAAATCGTTGGAAGCACTTGATAGTAGCGACTTAAAAGATAAGAGTCCGATACGCCTGGCATTGGATCAAGTGTATAAGCAAACGGAATTGATGATGGACGGTCGTAATCGTCAGTTGCTGGAAGAGTGGCCGGAAAAGGTGAAGCGTTTCCACGAAGAATATTATACGTACAAGGTACGCGATAAGGAAGTCAAAGTGAAAACTTACACGGAGTCACTTTCGCGTACACACATTCCTAAGATTGCAACACCGCGCTTCGAAGCTTGGGGTGATGTACTTCGCTGGAACTTGCAGGAGAATTTCCCCGGTGAGTTTCCATACACTGCAGGAGTTTATCCGTTTAAACGAACGGAAGAGGATCCAACCCGTATGTTTGCAGGAGAGGGTGGACCGGAACGTACCAACCGCCGGTTTCACTACGTAAGTAAAGGAATGCCTGCCAAGCGTCTTTCCACTGCTTTCGATTCGGTTACTCTATATGGCCACGATCCTGATCGTCGTCCTGACATCTATGGAAAAATCGGTAATAGCGGAGTTTCGATTTGTTGTCTCGACGATGCTAAGAAACTTTATAGCGGTTTTAATCTTGCCGATCCACGCACTTCGGTGTCGATGACAATCAACGGTCCCGCTGCGATTCTTACCGGGTTTTTCATGAACGCTGCCATTGATCAGCAATGTGAATTATACATTAAAGCCAATGGACTAGAGGAGGAGGTGAGTCGCAAAATTGAAGCGATCTATGCTGCAAAGGGTGTGAAGCGGCCAGCCTATCAAGGTGAACTTCCGGAAGGAAATGATGGACTTGGCTTGCTATTGCTCGGTATTACAGGCGATCAGGTGTTACCTGCTGATGTTTATCAAAAGATTAAGACGGAAACTGTGCAGCAGGTTCGCGGAACGGTACAGGCGGATATTCTCAAAGAAGATCAGGCGCAAAACACCTGTATTTTTTCTACAGAGTTTTCGTTGCGCTTGATGGGCGACGTTCAGCAATATTTCATTGAAAACCGTATCCGTAATTTTTACTCGGTATCTATTTCCGGTTATCACATTGCAGAAGCCGGTGCAAATCCGATCACTCAACTGGCGTTTACTTTGTCGAATGGATTCACCTATGTGGAGTATTATCTCTCACGTGGAATGGACATCAACAAGTTTGCACCTAATCTGAGTTTCTTCTTCAGTAACGGTATTGATCCGGAGTATGCTGTCATTGGTCGGGTGGCTCGCCGTATCTGGGCGAAAGCTATGAAGCAGAAGTATGGCGCTGATGAGCGATCACAATTGCTTAAATACCATATTCAGACCTCCGGTCGTTCGTTGCACGCACAGGAAATTGATTTCAACGACATTAGAACAACCTTGCAGGCATTGTATGCGATTTACGATAATTGCAACTCGCTGCATACAAATGCTTACGATGAAGCCATTACTACTCCTACGGAAGAATCCGTTCGTCGTGCAATGGCCATTCAGTTGATCATAAACCGTGAGTTGGGTTTGGCAAAAAATGAGAACCCGATGCAAGGTTCTTTCATTACTGAAGAATTGACGGACCTTGTGGAAGAAGCTGTGATGATTGAATTTGATCGTATTACTGAGCGTGGCGGTGTATTGGGTTCGATGGAAACAATGTATCAACGCGGAAAAATTCAGGAAGAGAGTTTGTACTACGAAATGCTAAAGCATACCGGTGAATATCCGATCGTTGGTGTTAACACGTTCCTTTCTTCGAAAGGTTCTCCTACCATCATTCCGGCGGAGGTTATTCGCGCAACCACTGAAGAGAAGGAGTATCAGATTTCTATGTTGCAGGATTTGCAAAATGGTAATGCTGCTAATTCCGGAAAGATGTTGAAGCAGTTGCAATTGGCCGCCATCCAAAATAAAAACATGTTTGAGGAATTGATGGAAGCGACGAAGTATTGTTCGCTTGGACAAATTACTCGTGCATTGTTTGAGGTAGGCGGACAATATCGCCGTAATATGTAAAACGGCGATATGACTAAGTATCATACGTCGGAATTTGGTGTTTCTTTCGATTTCAAACGCTTGCTTCTTTGTCTGTTGAACAGTCGTTACAGTAGTTTTCTTCTTCTGATTTTACTCATTGTACTATCTTCTGTTGTGTTAATCGCTCAGCCGGTGTCACCTGGACCGTTTACCGTTTCGCTCACGGTGACTAATCGTTCTTTATCACAATCGAATATGAGCGATGTTTTGGAAGTTGCCGGATACCGTTCTACCGATTGCGGAACTGCTGCTCCTACGTCTTCTTGTGGACTGCTGGATAATGCTGATATGTCGATCAATTATCCGGGTTTAAAGCTTGGTTTTTCTTACGCTTGGTCAAAAACAGCTTCTACCGGAATTGATTTCACGACGACAAGAAATACGGGCAACTATTTCGCCAGTAGTTATTCTTCAAATCCGGAGTTGGACTACTTGTCCTGGAATATATCGCTTAATTCGGCTGACCTTTATACCAATTTGGTAGTCTTAAAATATCCACGTAAGAAACAAGTGGGCCTACAACTCTCGGCTTCCAGTGGCTTTTCGGTCAATACATTGTGGGAGGAATTGGACGTCCGCATGCCGGCGGATTCTATCCAACTTTACAATGTGCAATCGCGCGTTGAGCGCAAGTATGGACTGAACGCACTTTTTTCATTTACCTCTGAACTTTATATCGGCTCTCATTTTTCATTGATACCGCTACAAATAAAGTGGTATTTGCCGGTGATTCGTCCCGGCTATAGTGAGAGTGTTTTTGATAATGGCTACGCTCGCCGTACCTTATCAGGACGCAATTATAATCTGTCTGGATGGTTTGGTTATTTTGGTGTCGCTGCGCATTTCTAATCAGAATAGTTCAGCAACCATGCATCTGGCACTTCCTCCGCCGAGTTGCTCGGTGAGTGAAAGGTTGGGTGTAATTACCGTGCTATTTTCTTTAATTATTTCACGTTGAAAAACAGAAAGGTGTTCCCATCCGTTTTTAGAAATTAGGAAGACGTGCTCTCCTGTTTTTGATTTCAGTTGAAGGCCATTGCCGCAAAAATGATGAAGTTGTTCCATTGAAATATCAAGGATGATATTTCCACTATTTTCCAATGCTTCGGCAACAATTCTACGTTCTGCTTCGGAACGAATAGCGCTAAAACAGCATATGGTAAAACCGTTCCCTATACAAAGAACAACATTTGTATGATAAATGGGATTGCTATTTTTATCGCAAGCAGAGAAAAGAACTGATTTGTAATTCATTGATCGACACCAATCAACGACTAGTTTTGGATGGGTGCGATCTGAAACAGCTGCATAGGCCATCCGGTTCTTATTGTCTAATACAAGACTACCTGTTCCTTCCAGAAATTTTCCTTGCTCTTCATTGAAAGCAAGATCATTGATTTTATAGTAACGTGCCCTAAGCCAATCAGTGATTTCTTTCCTGCGTTCCAACCTACGGTTGGGTGCTTTCATGGGATAGAGGCAAGCTATATGCTCGGGATGGGTTGAAAACCAGTTGTTCGGAAAAATAGCATCCGGTGTATCCAGTCCATCATCTTGATTAAATGCCTTTACATTGATGCCGGCATTAATTAGTTCGTTATAAATACCATCGAATTCAATCTCAATAGTATTTTCAATTTCTTCTCTATTTAAAGTATTTATTACGGTTTGAAAATGATTGTCAAGAATCGTTTGGGGATTCAAATGAAAATTTCGTGGCCGCACCATTACAACGGAGGAACTGAAGTGCATTGTAAGTCTGGTTTGTCTATTGGAGCTTTAAATATAATATTAATATCTGTTCGATTGCAGCTTTATTTTTAATTGGAATGGGTGTTATTTTTTAAAAATTACACAGATTAATGAAATCTTACAGCCGTCATATTTTATTTAAATTGGAATAAGAGCTTTAATCAAACAATAATACACGGATATAAGTAAGAAACGAGAGTTTCCTTACAGTGTAATTAAAGTAGCCACTATTGGCCCTTCAGGTCTATTTATTGCCGTATTGTTACATAAACAAAATTTATAGATCATGAAAAACGAACCGGTAATGACCTATGATCATATCAACGAAGAGCGATTGTCATCTTCTGCTGATAACAAATTAGAGAAGGAAGAAACTTATCCTATCAGCTTGTATATGCTATTGGTGGTTGATGCCATGCTTATTTCGGGATTGATTTTTATGGTGGTAAAGATCATCTTCTAAAAAAATAGAATAACAGTGAAACACACAACCCGGCTTCTGGCCGGGTTTTTTTATTGGCAACCATGCCTCGTATTACCTGAGATTTCGCTTCATTTTTTTAATAAATTTGATCATCTATATTAAATGCCATGATCAAGTTTATTTCAAGTTTAATTGTTCTGATTTTTATAACACTAACTTCTTTTTCTCAGGTTAGATTGGTTTCTTTTGCAAGCGGATTTACCGCACCGGTCGATGTGCGCAATTGCGGCGACGATCGTTTATTTGTCGTGGAGCAGCCAGGACGGATATATATTGTAGACACCAATGGAGCTCGTATTACAACTCCATTTCTGGATATTTCGTCGATTGTAGCATACGGTGGAGAACGGGGATTGTTGGGCTTAGCATTTGCTCCAGACTATCAGACTACCGGATATTTTTACGTCAATTATACGGCACGTCCCCTAGGGCGAACACATATCTCCCGCTTCCGTGTTTCTGCTGCCAATCCTAATCTTGCAGATCCCGCTTCCGAAGAGGTATTACTCGACATTTATCAACCCTATAATAATCACAATGGCGGCTGTATAGCTTTCAGTCCGGATAATGGTTATTTATATATCGGTATGGGTGATGGTGGTTCCGGTGGTGATCCCGGCAACCGTTCGCAGAATAGAGATTCATTGCTAGGTAAGATGTTGCGAATAGCGGTTACCTCCGGTGTTCCTGGATATACTATCCCCGCAGAAAACCCATACGTACAGCAGCCTGGTCCGGGAGAACCTGAAATTTGGAGTATAGGATTGAGAAATCCATGGCGATTCAGTTTTGATCGCCTCACCGGTGATCTTTTCATCGCTGATGTTGGTCAAGGTGTCGCTGAGGAGATTGATTTTGAACCGGTCGGACAATCGCAATCGCTCAATTTCGGTTGGCGTTGCTACGAAGGGACTTATACGTATAACGCAAATGGATGTGCGCCTGCGGCTACGTTTACTCCTCCTGTCTGGGAATATTTACACTCGGGCGGTAATTGCTCTGTTACGGGTGGTTATGTTTATCGTGGTGCTAAATACGCTGATATTTTTGGCAAGTATTTTTTTACGGATTATTGCGTAAATCAAATCAGGACGCTGCAGAAAAATGGTTCAACGTTCACGCATACTAATTTAGGCGTTCTTTCTAGCGGTTCGTTTACATCTTTTGGTGAAGATAAATGGGGAGAACTTTACATCACGGACGTTTTCAATGGAAGAATACTTCGTTTTGAATCCGATACGTGTAATCCGGTAGCTGCTATCAATGGCGCTTTAACAGATTCTATTTTCACTTGCGGACAACAAGATGTATTCTTGCGCACTCCTGCTGGAAAAGATTTTCAATACTCTTGGCAATTGTCAGGAATGCCAATGCTTCACAATTATGACACATTAACCGTACAAGGTGATGGTGAGGTTGTATTGTCTGTTATTGACCCCAACGGTTGTTTGGCTTCAGATACGATCTACATAAAAAGTAATCCTCTTCCTCAAGTCTCTTTTTCCGGTCTTGATTCATTATATTGTATTAATGATTCTGCTGTGGTTCTTTTCCCTCAGCCGTTAGGCGGCACATTCTCCGGTGAAGGAGT
>JBEGUX010000164.1:0-4265 GCA_041178685.1 Bacteroidota bacterium | reverse complement strand
CTTTCGCAGTGTGTCCGGACTGTTGTTGGTATAGTAAATGGATTCCTCGCCGCGAAGAAAATGCGATCGGTCATCCAGTGTTACATTTATCGTATAACGGACGTCCTGTTGGAAATAAGTCTTAGCAGTAGCACTTATTGCTGTCCAGCAGCATACTGCAGAAAGAAAGAGCAATCGAACCATACGCGAAAGGTACGGCTCAAACGTTGTTGACCGTAATTAATTGTCAGGATTTTTTCCGCAGCAACTCTTGAATTTTTAACTCCAGGTCTTCAGGGGAAAGCCCCTTGGCCACGATTTTTCCCTCCTCGTCCAAGAGAATGCTGTACGGTATGGCGCTGATTTTGTAATCCTCTACGCAGCGGCTATCCCATTTCTTAAGCTCACTCACCTGCGGCCAGGTCAGTCCATCGTTCTTTACCGCGCGTTTCCACGAGTCCATATTGTCGTCTAAAGAGACACCAATGAATTCAACACGGTCACTTTGGTATTTCTTATAAAGGCGAACAAGATCAGGATTAGCTCTTCGACAAGGCTGGCACCAGGAGGCCCAAAAATCAACGAGCACTATTTTTCCTTTATAATCAGCCAGCGATAACTTCTTGCCCTCGATGGATTGCAACACGATGGGAGGCGCCTCGCTGCCCGGAGGTAGTTTTTCTAAATCGGTAACCAGTGCAGTATAATCCTCTACATAACGGTTACCTGAAAATTTCAATGTCAGTGAATCAGCCAGGGCGCGCATCAATTTCAGATCGCCGGATTGCTCCAGAAACTTGGTAGCGGATAAAGATGCAAGGGCTGACAAATTATCGTTCACCAGGCGACGGGAAAAATCGGCCATGAAAGTACTGTAATGTGTTTCTAAAAGATGACCTAATGAGTCGCGTTCCGAAGGTGCTTCGTAACGCATCGAAGCGAAAACAGCATTCAGCGAGTCAGTTAATCTTCGCTCTGTATAGCGCAACTGCTGAATGATGGAAGACTCTGTAGACCCGGTAATTCGGTAAGTTGTATCCATCGAAAGAGCATCGCCGGTGATGGAGATGTTTTCACCGCCGGAAAGAATGAGGAAAATAACAGACTCTGGTCCCGAGCGCAACAGGTAATAATCTGTTTCGCTTACCGGATTTTTCAAGGTGAACTTTCCCGCATCGTCGCTTACGGTAGAGTCAAGAACTACTTCACCATCCTCTGTTACTTTTTCCAACGTGACTTTACGATTAGCAGCATTCTTCAGTTCGCCTGAAATAGTGCTATCGCGATCCTCCGCACAAGCGAAGAGAAGAACGGAGATTGTCAAACTATAGAGAACTGCTTTTTTCATAATGACAGTTGTTTTAACAGCTATTAAAAAAATGTCGGTAATCAATCCGATATTAACGAGCTACAATGATTGGACGGGTAAATGATGCAGCTGAGTTGTTAACCTTTACCATATAGACGCCATTGGGAAAATCGTTCAATGCAATGGTGTACGTGCGCTCCCGGCTATCTATGCGATTCGTTGATAGTAATTGTCCTGTGGCCGAGTAAACGCTGATCTCATGATCAGTAGTTGAGGTCGGTAAAGTCAAGGTAGATTTATCCTGTGCCGGATTTGGATAGAGTAATGGTGCATTTGGATTTTCCGGTGGTGTTCCTGTTGACATGACTTGTGAAATATCCAATACGAATAACCCTAACTGCATATCACTAGCTAAAAGATGTCCGCTTGGTAAATCGGTATACGTAGCCCAGCAGCCTTGGTACGGTGTGCCCGGATAAGTTCCGGGAGGATTCTGGTAGTGTGTATCGAAATAGCCGTTTCGCACCGGCGCTTGTGGATTGGAGATATCGTAGGCTTGAACACCATCCTGGTAATAGGCGATGAACAATTCATCATTCAGCACGTATGGATTGTGAGCCGTAGCTCCTGGATTGGAATAGAACGTGTCCACAACCGTCGGATTGTAAATGTCATTCACGTCGACCACCTTTACCGCTGCGCCCGAAGGAATTTCATCAAGCATATAAAGTACTGTGTGCGAACGATCCAGAAAACTACTGTGATTGTAACCTTGATCCGGATAAACAACCAGGGAGCTTAATTGCGTGAATTGATTGGTCGCTGTGTCAAAGCGGAAAACATATAATCCATCGTAACCGCACGAAGCATACACGGTATCGTTAGTAACGTACATGTCGTGCACGCTGCCGATAACCGGAAAATCGGTGTCGAGTCGTGCCAGCAATTGCGGTAATTCCGGATTAGCCAGTGAATAGACATTCATCGAAGAGAAACTCGCACCCGGACTGGATACCGAAGCAACATACAGTTTATTGCCGTCCACATACAGCGTATGACCGCTATCAAAAATGCCGGTACTGTCGTACACCAAATGGACAGAGTCGGGCAAATAGCTCAAGTCAGCAATCTGTAAAGAGTTGCCACCTCCATCACTGATCATATACAAGTACTTGCCGTATGTTTTGTATTCGTGCCAAATGCGCGCCTGTGATCTGCCCGGGACATAATCACGAACTACTGGATTAGTCGCATTGGTGACCTCTACAATGTACGTTCCCGCCGTAGATCCGATTACTCCATACTCGCGACCATTGTTAGGATCTGTCCAACCCCAACAACTTTGGTAACGGATACCCAATGCAGGTTCTGCTACGACTGTAGGGTCGTCAAAACGACCAAGCAAGCTGATGTTTTGAAAGGCATATTGCGCATTCGATGTCAACGCGGCGAATGTGAGCGCGAATGTGAGTGTGAGAGTGAGTTTTGTCTTCATATTTTATAAGCTTCTTTTCCTACGAGTTTAATCCAGACGATGAAGAAGTTCCTTGACCAAATCGGTCAGTTTCTTTTCTGATGCTTGTGCGACAGCCAGTACTTCTTCGTGGCTCACCTTCTGTATAGGCTCAAAGCCGCCAAGATCGGTGACAACAGAAACAGCAAAGCAAGGAATTCCGGCGTGACGACCAACAATTATCTCAGGAACGGTTGACATACCAACAACATCGGCTCCTATCGTTCGCAGCCAGCGGTATTCTGCCGGTGTCTCAAAACACGGACCGGTAAGACCTGCATACACACCAAAGTGAGAACGAATAGCTTTTTCATCTGAAATAGCTTTGGCTGTTTGCAGCATCGTCGGACAATAAGGCTCGCTCATGTCCGGGAAACGAGGTCCCCATTCATCTATATTTTTTCCAATCAGTGGATTAGTTGGGAATAGGTTGATGTGATCGTTGATCAGTACAAGATCGCCAATTTTGAAGTTAGGATTCATTCCACCGGCTGCATTCGAAACCAAAAGTCTTTTTATACCCATCTCGATGAATACACGAATAGGAAAGGTGACTTCGTGCATCGTGTAGCCTTCGTAAAAATGAAAACGGCCTTGCAGTGCAATCACTTTTTTTCCACTCAACACTCCAAGTATCAAACGTCCTTTATGACCAACAACAGTCGATACCGGGAAATTAGGAATATCGTTATACTCAAATGCGTAGTGTGTCTCAATGTCGTTGACGAGTCCGCCTAAGCCACTGCCCAATACAATTCCATATTCTGGTGCGAACCCGTTGCACTTATCGCGCAGAAAATCAACCGTTGTTTTTACTTTTTCTAACATAATTCAAAATAGATTGATCAAAGTTGTTCTTGTCTTGATGGAAGGCAACTTCGATGGGGATATAAAAGAAAGGAAGCTGACGTGTCAATCCGTCAATATCCGGCTGACGCAATCTCATTGCATCTTTCTCTGTAGTGACAATGATCTTACTCGGATTGACAATCTGATCAAAGTCCTGCTTTATTTTTTCGATGTCCTTTGCAGTGTACTGATGGTGGTCCGGATAACTTATCACTTCGAGTTTGTCGGTGTGACGGCGCAGGTATTCAATTAATCCCGATGGATTGGCGATGCCGGTGACCAGCAAAATGGTGAAACGTTTTTCCAGATAATAACCGGCTCCCATCATCATCCCTTCCGTGCGAGGATGCAGGCGCTGAAATTCGCCGTAACGGTAAAAACTGAAAAAGACCGGCTGATCTTTTCCGGTGTTTAGCATTCCCAGGATTCGCTTCCGTTCAATCGGCACTAAAATGTTGGGCGTCTTACTTACAATAACGATGTCAGCACGTTTGGTTGAAGAACTCGGCTCACGCAAGTTCCCTGCAGGCAAAAGCAGGTCGTTCTTTTCCAAATCTTCAAAGTTGATCAGCAACACCTGCAAGCCCGCTTTTACTTTGCGGTGCTGAAAATTGT
>JBEGUX010000163.1:0-11194 GCA_041178685.1 Bacteroidota bacterium | reverse complement strand
TCATCCAGCGGATTAAGTGTGCGTAAATCAATGATCTCTACACGTCCCGGAAATTCCTTCGCAGCATTCTTCGCCCAGTAAACGCCCATGCCGTAAGTAATGACAGACAACGTCGGTTGCTTACCCGGCTCTGCAGCTTGCACCATTCTGGCTTTGCCGAAAGGAATGACATACTCCTCGTCAGGTTCGATAGTTCTTGCTTCTTCGGTGCCTTTGATCTTTGACCAATACAATCCCTTGTGTTCAAGGATAACGACAGGATTAGGATCGTAGTAAGCTGATTTAAGTAGTCCTTTCAGATCGGCTCCAGTAGAAGGATACGCAATCTTTATTCCACGGATATTGGTCAGTACACTTTCTACGCTCGACGAGTGATACGGTCCGCCACTTCCGTAGGCACCAATAGGCACTCGGATAATACACGACACGGGCCATTTGCCATTGGAGAGGTAATACGAGCGGGAGACTTCGGTAAACAGCTGGTTGAGTCCCGGCCAGATGTAATCGGCGAATTGTACTTCAACAATTGGCTTTAGTCCTGCCACACTCATACCCACTGTACTGCCAATGATAAATGCTTCCTGGATCGGAGTATTAAACACACGTCCATCGCCAAACTTTTCAGCGAGTGTTGCCGCTTCACGAAATACTCCGCCCAATCGTCCGCCAACATCTTGTCCGTAGAGTAAGCACTCTTTATGTTTAGTCATTAGTTCCTGCACAGCAAATAGTGCGCAGTCGACCATGACGGTTTTTTCTTTACCTTTTGGTTCGCGTTCGCCTTTTTCTTCAGTGATAGGAGTGGGAGCGTAATCGTAATTGAATAAGTCTTCCGGACGTGGATCTTCAGCCTGTTGCGCACGCTCGAAATCAAGAAGTACTTTTGATTTCATCGCGCGGCGGACATTGTCTAATCCGCTTTCCGGGAATCCGAGGTCAAGTAATTGCTGGCGGAATTTTGGAAACGGATCACGCTTTCCGTGAGCATCGAGATCATCACGATACCATTCACGACGAACGCCTGAAGTATGATGTCCCAACAAAGGCACTTTCGCGTGCAACATGACCGGCCGGCGCTCATTACGGATAATGGTCAGTATTTTCTGAATTGTTTCGTAAGCTGTAAAAAAATCGGTGCCGTCAATGCTGAATACCTCAAGTCCTTTGAAACCCTTGGCGTATTCATTCGCATCCATCGCGCGAATCTCCTTCGCACTGGCAGAGATGTCCCATTCGTTATCCTGGATGAAATAGAGTATAGGTAACTGCTTCAACACTGCCATCTGAAATGCTTCAGCTACTTCACCTTCTGTGACAGATCCATCGCCCAACGAACATACAACTACAGGTGCATCGCCATCAGCGGGCTGATCAAGTCCCATTTTTTCCCGGTACTGAACACCCATGGCAAGACCGGTAGTTGGAATGGCTTGCATGCCGGTAGCCGACGACTGATGCGGAATCTTTGGCATGTCATCGCGGTTCAGACTCGGATGGCAATAATAGGTGCGACCACCGGAAAACGGATCGTCGCGTTTGGCCATCAACTGCAACATCAGATCATACGGTTGCAAACCGATACCCAATAAAATAGAATCGTCGCGATAATAAGCGGAAAGAAAATCTTGTGGTTTCAATTGCAAGCCCAGCGCAAGCTGCAAAGCTTCGTGACCGCGAGAGGTCGCGTGAACATATTTTTGGGTGAATTGGGCGCGCTCTTCGTAGAGATCCGACATCGCTCGCGCCGTGCACATCAGTTCCCAGGCTTTTTGTAAAACCGCTGAATCCGGGGTGATTTTATCCTGCTTTCGCATTTCCGTTGCCATGCTGCGAATGTACGGGTTAATGCCCGATCAATCAAGGTGTTCCCGACTGTTGGAAGCTGTTTAAATAGAGAATTTCAATTGAACGCTAATCAGCAATCAGCCGATTTTCAAGCTTCGCATAGAAACGGAACCCATCACTGTTTCCTCAGCAAAAAAGGAATGCTGTTCTTGCTTGTCTTGCAACGCCAAGGTATAGAGTAATGGCAAATAGTGTTCGTTGGTCGGAATGGAAAGTCGTGCAGCTTCACCTAGTCGATCGTAGTGGACCAGCGATTCATGATCGTGACTATCGATCAATCGTTTTGCCGTGTTGTCAAATTCAATCGCCCAATCGTAGGCGCCACCGTTCCAGTTGACCAGTCCAAGATTGTGAACGATATTTCCGCTACCAACGATTAGAACTCCCTTACTACGGAGTACCGAAAGTTCTTTCGCCAGTGCGTAATGCCAGGCCGGTGGTTGCGTGTAATCGAGTGAAAGTTGATATACGGGCACGTCTGCTAAGGGATACATTTGAGCCAGCACTGACCAGGTGCCATGATCAAGTCCCCATTCTTCATCGAGACCAATAGTAGTTTGATGAACGATCTTCATAGTTTCTTTAGCCATATCAACTGCACCCGGAGCCGGATACTGTTTGTCGAATAATGCTTTTGGAAATCCACCAAAATCGTGAATGGTTCGCGGCTTCTCCATAGCCGTTACAAATGTTCCTTTTGTTTGCCAGTGCGCAGAGATGCATAGAATAGCAGCAGGCTTGGGAAGTTGATGGGCCGTTTGTTTCCAGCTTCTGCTAAATGAATTATCCTCAATTGCGTTCATAGGATTGCCATGACCAATGAATAGTGCAGGCATCTTCTGTGCTGATGATTTTAAAGCGTCTGTTTCAAGACGAAATCCGGTCAGGGAAAGCATTGTAAATGCAGATAATGATTGTCCGAGGAAAGTCCTTCGTTTAATGATTCAATTTGGAAACGCAGAAGTAAGGTATTAAATCCCTGTGTTTTGGTCAATCAGAATATCCAAAGAAATTGAATACGGCAGTTCACGGAAGTATCCTAAGAAGCTCTTCCTGGATATCGTTGTTCTTGTTCTCAGCGTACCAACGGTGCAATTCTTCTTTGTACAAGTCGGCGGTAGATGAATTGCTCTTCAATTTATTAACGAGGTCTTGGGCTGCCTCCGGACGCGGCCCCCAAATTCCTGTTACTTCTACACTTTCGTTAAGTTGAATCAGTTTTGGAATAGCTCTTGCGCCATTCGTTAGAAAAGCATCAATCAAATCATGATGCTGGTCGCGGTAGACAATCCGCAAGTTAATTTTTCCGTTGCTCGCAGAAGCGATTTTATAAATGGCCGGAAGGCATTGGGCTGAATCGCCGCACCAAGGTTCGGTGATGACGAGCCAGGTAATTTTCTGATTGAGCATTTCCAGTTTATGTTGGAGTGCTTCAGAAATCTCGAATGTTTTTTCGTTACGAATAGATCGTTGCCAGTTTACCGCAAGGTATTCGGCATGGTCAATAGAAACCGGCAAACCTGCTTTAAATTCAGATGTGCTTTTTTCGAAAAATTCGCGATAGGCGCCATAGTCACAACTTTTTTCCAGATAGTTGGCGCAATTGATGGTATTGATCACAAAATCAAAGTAAATAGGGTTCAGTTGTAAACATAAGCGTTCACCCCTACAAAAGTAGTGATTATTGCACTCCTTCTTTCAATCGTTCCGCATTTTCTGCTACCTGCAATGCATCAATCATTTCCTGGATGTCGCCATCCACGAAATTTTGCAAATTATAAAGAGTTAAGCCAATTCTGTGGTCGGTTATCCGGCTTTGCGGGTAGTTATACGTGCGGATTTTGGCAGATCGGTCACCCGTTGAAACCATGGTTTTCCGCTTTTTTGCATCCTCCTCGAGCTTTTTATTCAATTCCATCTCATAAATCCTTGAACGGAGAACGGCCAAAGCCTTCTCATAATTTTTAATCTGGGATTTTTGATCCTGGCATTGAGCCACGATTCCGGTTGGAATATGCGTCAGTCGTACTGCTGAATAGGTGGTATTAACCGATTGTCCGCCGGGTCCTGAAGAGCAGAACAGGTCTTTCCGGATATCGTTTGTCTTTAATTCCACATCAAATTCATCCGCCTCCGGTAACACCACGATGGTCGCTGCAGACGTATGAATTCGACCTTGCGTTTCAGTGGCAGGAACACGTTGTACACGATGTACACCTGATTCGTATTTAAGCAAACCGTAGGCGCCATCGCCGTGCACGTTAAAGATCATTTCCTTGAATCCTCCGGCGGTGCCTTCGGTAAAGTCAACGACTTCAATTTTCCAGCCTTTGCGCTCGCAAAAGCGCGAGTACATTCGATAAAGATCTCCTGCAAAAATGCTTGCCTCATCACCGCCGGTTCCGCCTCGCACTTCAACAATGGCATTCTTTGCATCTTCAGGATCGGAAGGGATCAGCAATACCTTGATTACTTCCTCCAGTGCTTCGTTACGCGTCTGCAATTCATCCAATTCAGCTTTTGCAATTTCTCGAAATTCGTCGTCTTTCTCATGCTGTACCACCTGCTTGGCATTCTCAAGATTGCTCTGAACATTTTTATATTCAAAGTACTTATCGACAATCGGCTTAAGCTCTTTGTATTCTCTGTTCAACTGCGCAAAGCGCTTCATATCACTCATCGCGTCCGGTGAACTGATTTCTTGTTCAACGTCCATGAAACGTTGGTGAATCGCCTCTAATTTATCGAGTAGCATATTTTACAATGATGTTAATACGTCACAACGCCATCGGGCGTGGTAAGTAGGAGTTTTTTATTTTCGCCGCCTTCACAACGCCCGATGATTTTTGCATCGATATTGAAAGAAGCAGCACAATCTATCATCCATGAAGCATCTTCTTGGCTGCAATAGATTTCCATACGGTGGCCCATATTGAAAACCTGATACATTTCTTTCCAATCGGTGCCGCTTTCTTTTCGAATGAGGTCAAATAGTGGTGGGACAGGAAAGAGATTGTCTTTTATTACAGTCATTTGATCTACAAAATGCAATACTTTGGTTTGCCCGCCACCGCTGCAATGAACAAGTCCGTGTACGGCATTGCGATTTTTTGAAAGGATCTTTTTGATCACCGGCGCATAGGTGCGGGTCGGTGATAAAACTAATTTTCCTGCATTCATCAACTTGCCGTTGCCGATTTCTATAGGATCGGTCAGTGAACGTGAACCGGAATAGGTTACGCTTTCTTCCAATGTAGTATCGAATGTTTCCGGAAATTGTTGTGCTATAGTTTTGTTAAACACATCATGGCGTGCTGAGGTGAGACCGTTGCTACCCATTCCACTGTTGTATTCTTTTTCGTAGGTCGATTGTCCGTAAGATGCGAGTCCAACAATGACATCGCCCGGGCGAATAGTATCATTGCTGATGACCTCTTCGCGTTTCATGCGGCAAACAACGGTTGAGTCCACAATCACAGTTCTGACAATATCACCCACGTCTGCAGTTTCGCCTCCGG
The DNA here is from genome assembly GCA_041178685.1 of Bacteroidota bacterium. Lineage (GTDB taxonomy): Bacteria > Bacteroidota > Bacteroidia > AKYH767-A > 2013-40CM-41-45 > Pollutiaquabacter. Next base: position 5,831 of record JBEGUX010000163.1, on the reverse strand, counting down.
TCAATACGATATTGATTCCGTATTCGCGAAGTTGTGCGCAGATTTCCTCGGTGCCTTCAATGATGGCTGTTATGACTTCGCCGGGAATTAATTTCTTATTTCTTCCAATAGTTGATGAGAGAAGAATGTTGTCGGTTGCACCTACGCACAATAGATCATCCACATTCATGATGATGGCATCTTGTGCAATGCCTTTCCATACCGATAGATCCCCAGTGGTTTTCCAATAAGCGTATGCTAACGATGATTTAGTACCTGCGCCATCGGCGTGCATAACGACGCAATGATCACTGCTACCCGATAAATAATCCGGAACAATCTTGCAGAAAGCTTTCGGAAAAAGTCCTTTGTCGAGATTGCGGATGGCGGAATGTACATCCTCCTTTGCAGCGGAAACGCCTCTGGCAGCGTATTTCGATTGTTCTTGCATGACCTGTAGTTAAAAAAGAAAAGCGTTCCTCCGTTGCCGGAAGGAACGCTTAAAGAATAGGTGGTCGCTACTTCGCGATGCGGATCTTCTTGCCGGGACGGAAATCGTCGTCAGAGATGCCTTTGTTCATCTTCTTCAGATCGGAATCTTTCAGGTTAAGTTTCTTGGCAACAGTTTTCCAATCGTCATCTCCTTTAACAAGTACATAGAATTTCTTGTCGTACTCAGTATAATCGCCATTCGGCTCTACTTTCAATTCCATGCCTTCGAAAATCTGTTCAGTCTTGATTCCGTTGACAGCTTTCAGATCTTTAACCGTGATGCTGAATTGCTTGGCAACCGAGTTGTACGTATCGCTCTTCTTACATACATAAACTTCACCCGGGCCTGATTTCTCTTCAGCTTTTGGTGCTTCTTTCACGTCAACTTTGGTAGGAGCAGCTGCAGCTGCTGCCGCCGCGGCTTCTGCTTCAGCAGCAGCCTCAGCTTCTGCCGTCTTTGGATCGATGTAGTTGGTGCGAAGCACACGGAACTCGGTACGACGATTCAATTGGTGCGCTTCTTCCTTCAGCTTAGCATTCGGCAAACCATTGATGAAGCTTTCGTTTAATACGTCGCCTTTCTTGAAACTGCCGCGGTCTTTGTCGAGTACGCGTGGTTGTGATGCGCCATAGCCACGTGCTACCAATCGTTCTTGCTCAATGCCTGAACTGATGAGGTAAGTTACTACTGACTCGGCACGACGTTGAGAGAGTGTGTCGTTAGTCATCGGGATCGGACGAGAGTCGGTATGAGAACCCAGCTCAATAACAATTGTTGGATTGTCTTTTAAAATCTGTACAAGACCGTCCAGTGATTTTTTTGATTCAAGACGCAAGTCCCATTTACCCAAATCATAGTAAACTTCAGGAAGTTCGATGGCGCGCAATGTCGAACGCAGTGCAAAGTCGAAATCACCAATGAAGTCTTTTGATTGCTCAACACCTACTGTCGAAACCTCGAGGTATTTATTCAGGTAAGTTTTCATCGTCGCCGAGAGTTTGTAGCTCGTCTCCGGCTTGAGGTCAAATTTGTAATTACCCGATTTGTCGGTCTTGAAAGGAATAGAGCTTCCATCGCTGCCGAACAATTCAATGGATGTACCTTCCAGTGGTTCATTCGAGTCGGCATCAAAAACACGACCGGAAATGGTGAATGTCAGCGGCGGCAAGTACCAGGAGTAAACATCATCGCCACCTTTGCCGGATGCGCGATTAGAAGAAAGGAATCCTTTGTCAGGATTAGTTTCATCCAGTACGTAAGCGAAGTCGTCGGCAGGGGAGTTGATAGGATACTTTAAGTTCTCCGGTGCTTTCCACGAGTTACCTGCTCGCTTCGCGCGATAAATATCCAATCCGCCCATTCCGGAGTGGCCTTTAGAAGAAAAGTACAATACGTTGTCGGATGTGATAAATGGAAACATATCATCATCCGGCGTATTGATAATAGGACCAAGGTTTACCGGCTTGTCCCATGACTTCTTAGTCTTGTCGTAGGTGGAAACCCAAATGTCTTTTCCGCCTTGTCCTCCTGACATGTCAGAAGAGAAGTAGAGTTTGTTTCCATCAGCCGACAAGCAAGGTTGTCCTATGGTGAAGCTATCGGCAGATAGCGGAACTAACACAGGCTCATCCCAAGTATCGCTCTTTCGAACGGTATAATAGATTTGGCAGGTGCCGTATTTACCTTTTTCCACCTCGCAGCGGGTGAAATACATTTCATTTCCTTTAGCATCGAGGAAGGCTGCACCTTCGTTGGCTTCGGTATTGATCGGCTCGAGCAGTGGGCGAGGAGCACTCCATTTACCTTTTTTGTCGACCGTTGCTTCAAACAAATCCTGGAATTTCTCGCCGGTGCCGCCATCGTTGTTTTTACCCATAGATTCCTGACGTGCGGAGGTAAAGATGATGCTGCGATGATCCTTCTTGCTATAAACAGCTCCGAAGTCGCTGTACTTGGTGTTCACAGCTGCTACGTTATCCACTTTAGCACGCGTAGGTTTATCTTTCCATTTCTGCGCTTGCTCGCATGATTTCACACCGAGATCACCGCGACCATCGTCGGGTTTAGCAGTTTTGAATTTGTTGTATTGTACAATAGCTTCAGCATACTTGCCATTCGCTTTCAAAGCGTCAGCATAACGGACAATAGCTTCCGGTTCTTTTATATTTGCCTTTAATGCTTTTGCATACCACACTTCCTGATTCTTTACGTCGTTGGTCATACGATAGCACTCAGCGGTCTTGAAAATGATCTCTGCTTTTTTGGCTTTGTCTTTTTCTTTGGTGAATGCCTTCTTGTACAAAGTTGCCGCATCAAAATAGTCGCCTTTCAAAAAGGCCTGATCTGCCTGGTACGTCGGTCCACGTTGTGCAGCGACAAAAAGAGTAGTTAGCGAGAAGAATGCTGTAAAAATCAGTCTTTTAAGACTTTTCATGGGTAAGCTGATTGATGGTTGGGTAATTCTGGTTAGTTTCAAAGGATAGCAAAGAAACTAAGAAATTCATGGATTGCCAAAGTAAGTTATCAGCATTTTTAGGGTCAGGAAATGGCCAAAAAAAAGACGGCAGTCCGATGGGATTGCCGTCTTTTTCAAGGAGTTGAAGCGTTTACCGCACGTTTACCAATTCGCGGTATTTAGCCATAGGCCAAACTTCATCGTCGATAAGCATTTCAAGGTGATCCACGTGATCGCGGATTACATCAAAATAGGCCTTCACCTTATCGCAATACTGGATGGCGCGATCACGAACAGATTCAATCTTATTGGCGCGCTTACGTGCTTCTACCATGCTGTCAACATTCTTTTTGATAGCGCTGATGTGGGCTGAGATTTCCTTGATTTGCTCCATCTGTGTAGTGTACATATCGGCTTTCAGTCCAATGTCCTGAAGTGCTTCAATGTTTTCTGCCAGCTTGGTCTGGTATTTAATCGCTGCAGGAAGAATGTGGTTGATCGCCAGATCACCCATCACACGCGACTCAATTTGAATCTTCTTGATGTAGGTTTCCAGCATGATTTCGTGGCGGGCTTCCGCTTCACGATGGCTGTAAATCTGCATGTCATCAAACAGCTTCATCGACTTTTTACTTACGAAAGCATCCAGAGCAAGAGGGGTAGTCTGGATATTGGAAAGTCCACGGCGCTTAGCTTCTTTGACCCATTCTTCGCCGTAACCGTTTCCTTCGAAACGAATGTTTTTCGATTCAACGATATAGCGGCGAAGTACTTTTAGAATCGCTTCGTCCTTTTTCATGCCTTTCTCCATCAATGTATCTGCTTCGCGTTTGAAAGCGATCAATTGTTGCGCTACAATAGTATTGAGAATGGTCATGGAGCTGGAGCAGTTGGCAGAGGAGCCGACAGCGCGGAATTCAAATTTGTTACCTGTGAATGCGAACGGAGATGTACGGTTACGGTCAGTGTTATCCAGCAGGATTTCCGGAATCTTTCCAATGTTTAGTTTTAATTCCGTCTTTTCATCCGGCGTCATTTTTTTATCGGATACGCTTTTCTCGAGGTCGTTCAGCACTTTGGTTAATTGTCCGCCCAAGAAAATAGACATAATTGCCGGAGGTGCTTCGTTGGCTCCCAAGCGGTGATCGTTACTCGCGGAGGCAATACTTGCACGCAACAAATCGGCGTGCTCGTATACGGCACGGATAGTATTGATGAAGAACGTCAGGAACATCAAGTTACTCTTTGGTGTTGTTCCTGGCGACAGCAAGTTTTTTCCGGTGTTGGTACTTAAGCTCCAGTTGTTGTGTTTTCCGCTTCCGTTGATACCTGCATATGGCTTTTCATGAAAAAGCACTGCGAAGTGGTGACGACGTGCCACTTTTTCCATTACATCCATCAACAACAGGTTGTGATCCACTGCAAGATTGATCTCTTCGAAAATAGGCGCGCACTCAAACTGACTTGGCGCTACTTCGTTGTGGCGCGTTTTCAGCGGGATGCCCAGCTTGTAAGCTTCTTGTTCAAACTCCAGCATGAAGGCGTATACGCGATCTGGAATAGAGCCGAAGTAATGATCTTCCAGCTGCTGTCCTTTAGCAGGAGCATGACCAAACAGCGTACGACCGGTTATTTGCAAATCGGGACGTGTTTTTAAAATGGCAGTGTCAATGAGGAAGTATTCTTGTTCCACACCAAGCGTTGCATGCACTTTGGTGACATCTTTATCGAAGTACTGGCAAACATCAACTGCTGCTTTATCGAGCGCTACCAATGCTTTTAACAGTGGAGCTTTGTTGTCAAGGGTTTCACCGGTATAAGAAAAGAAAATCGTTGGAATACAAAGTGTTTTTCCACCCGAACGTTCCATGATGAACGCAGGTGAACTGGGATCCCATGCCGTGTAGCCGCGTGCTTCAAACGTGTTGCGAATACCGCCACTTGGAAACGATGATGCATCGGGTTCTTGCTGAACGAGCGCATTGGCAGAAAACTGTTCCAGTGCTTTGCCGTCCATGGCTTCAAAAAACGAGTCGTGCTTTTCCGCGGTCAGTCCAGTCAGTGGCTGAAACCAATGCGTATAGTGCGTGGCTCCTTTGCTGTTGGCCCATTCTTTCATTCCAATGGCAATCTGTCCGGCCATTTTCCGATCGATGGTTGCGCCATGATGAATGGCATCCATTACTGCCCGATAGGCATCCTTAGAGAGGTAGCGCTGCATCTGATCCTGATTGAAAACGTGCTGTGCGAAGTAGTCAGAAATCTTTCCTTCCGGAATGTTGATGCTGATCGGTTCACGATTGTGCATAGTTTCAAGGGCTCTGAAACGAATGTTACTCATTTTTTAAGGGGGTTAAGGTTAAATAATATACTTTTTTGCAAATATACCCTTAAAAAAAGGGGGGTGTCAAGAAAAAAAGATAAAATTTTATAAGCAAGTGTTGAAAAATAAGGGGGTATTCCATAAAAAAAGCCGCCCGAAGGCGGCTTTTGCAAAAAAATATGCTTTTTTTAGTCTTTATTTCCGAGCCGGTGCAGGAAGCGAACGTGCGAACTGATTGCACTCAACATCGTTGGTTGCACCAAGTAATTAAGTCCGTGTGCTCTGCAGGTTTCAGCGACAATATTGCTCAAGGCAGGATAGTGTACATGTGAAATACGAGGAAATAGGTGATGTTCCACCTGAAAATTTAAACCACCGGCAAACCAGGTAATAATCGGATTTTTTGTGGCAAAGTTGGCCGTAGTTTTCACCTGATGTGTTGCCCAATCGTTTTCTAAGCTATGGTTTTGAGTGTCCGGAGCCGCGAAGGAGGTTTCTTCAACGATATGTGCCAATTGGAAAATTACGCTGATGATGATACCTGTTGTAAAGGTATAGAACAGATAGCCAATCAGGAATTC
>JBEGUX010000162.1:0-2796 GCA_041178685.1 Bacteroidota bacterium | reverse complement strand
ACCATGCTGTTTGGATGAATTCATCCAAAGATGGGCACATTATCAGCGGCAATGATGGAGGATTGAACATCTCTTACGATGACGGTTTGTCCTGGTTTAAAGCAAATACTCCTCCTGTTGGACAGTTTTATTCTGTCAATGTGGATATGGATAAGCCTTATAATGTTTATGGTGGCCTGCAGGACAACGGTGTCTGGACCGGTTCTTCTGCCACGGTTAATTCAAATGGCTGGCATGATAGCGGTCAATACCCGTACAAATTTATCATGGGAGGCGATGGCATGCAGGTTATGGTAGATACGCGTGACAATGCAACGGTCTATACCGGTTATCAGTTCGGTTATTATTACCGGTTCAATAAAAACAATCCGGATGATGCTTTTTCTATTCATCCAAGGAATGATGTCGGTGAGCCCAATCTGCGCTTCAACTGGCAAACGCCAATATGGCTATCCGTGCACAATCAGGACATACTTTATTTCGGTACGAACCGTTTTCATCGCTCAATGCGGAAGGGCGAGGATTTAAAGACGCTCTCATCAGATCTTACGGCAGCAGATCGTAAGGGCGATGTGCCATTTAATACAATTACGGCCATTCACGAATCGCCGCTGCGCTTTGGTTTGATCTATGCCGGAACCGATGACGGACGTCTTTGGGTGAGTAAAGATGCCGGTTACACCTGGTCACGGATAGATGCGGGATTACCGCAAGGAGTTTATGTCAGCAGAGTAGTAGCATCAGCTCATGCTGAAGGCCGTGTTTATGTCTCATTGAATGGTTGTCGCAGCGATCACTTCCTGCCCTACATCTATTGCAGCGATGACTTTGGTGCAACCTGGAAGTGTTTATCAACTTCACTTCCAGCCGAACCCGTTAATGTCATCCGTGAAGATCCTGAAAAAGAAAATCTGATTTTTGCAGGCACCGATAATGGCGTTTACCTTTCCCTCAATCAAGGTCAATCGTGGATGGCAATGAGCGGCGGATTACCTCGGGTGGCTGTTCACGATATGGTTATTCATCCACGCGATGGAGAGCTGGTTGTCGCTACACACGGAAGGAGTTTATACATTGCATCACTTGGCGACATTCGTATGCTCGATGATTCATTGCGTGCGAACTCCATCAAAATCCTCCGCCTCGACAACCTTAAATTCTCTAAAGGTTGGGGTAAAAAATACTATGATTTTGCCGATGCTCCTCAGCCAAAGTCTGATATAGTTTATTTTGTGAAGGATTCTTCTGCTGTAACGCTCCGACTATTATCTGAAGCCGGTAAAGTGCTGGTATCTGACATTGATACTGCGTCAACAGGTTTGAATTATAAGACTATCACGTTGTGTTTGGATGATGCTGCTGCAATGTCGTTACAACAAGAATTGCGTAAGTCAAAGAAGGATAAAACCTATATTTTATCTAAGGCTGAAGAAGGAAAATTCTATCCACCAATAGGTAAGTATACACTGGAATTGACTACTTCAAAAGGAGAAACATCGCGCCAGGAGTTATTGGTAAAGGATCCGTCGGCTGATAAATAAAAATAAACTCCACTGATGAGGCGGAGTCTATTAATGATTCTATTTATTTTTTCTGGTTGTACTCCCGCGCTATGAAATCACGGACTTTTCCGGGATCCAGGCGCTTGGCAATAATGCGCTTTTGTTCATCCAATAAATAAATAACCGGAGTGGAGTAGATGTCGTAATAATCCCGGAAATGAGTCTGATTAGCAGGATCCGTTACGTTGATCCAGTTCAGTTTGTTTTTCCGGATAAACTCTTTCCATAGTTCCGGATCAGATTCAATACCTACGGAATAAACTTCAATACTAACGCCTTTTGATTTTAAACTGTCGTAGATATGATACAACTCTGGTACTTCGACTTTGCAATGACTGCAAGTAGGATCCCAAAAAACAAGCACGGTGTATTTGGCTTTAATATCATATAGGCTGATATATTTCAAGGTTCCAGCCACCAGTGTATTATTGGAAATCTTAAGACTTGTATCAAGCATCGTAAGATTATAAGCCGGTGTTCCAAGGATATTCGGTTTTATCTTATTGACCCGCTCTTGGATTTTAACTTTCAAACTACTGTCAGCCCAGTACGCCTCATCCGTCAAGTAGTAGTTTTCAGCGATGTGTACGAAAACTTTGTCGTAGCCCATGATGTTCGACGTTTCATAATAGTTAGCCAGTGTAGCAACGTTGTATTTGAAAACCTCTTTGTTAGCACGGGAACGGAAAATAATCGTATCCACAGATGGGATGATGGAATCAGGGACAGGTACCGTCAATTGCTGGGTGTAGGTTTTTACTTTGTTGTAAAGTAAAGGTGAGCGCAACAATCGCTCGTCGCTAAAATCTACGTTGTCTAAAAAGTGCGCCTTGTAATAATTGAACTGAAAATTAGAGTCCAATACATTTCCTTTGTCATCTTTTGGGGGCTCAGGAACTTCCGGCTCTTGCATCGTAATGATGATTTTAGCCATGAACGTTTTTGGATAATCCTGCACAAGTTGGAGTCGGTAATCTTTCACTTCCTTGTCCATTGCAGTCATTTCTTTGCGAATAGCAGCAACAGAGTCTTTGTTGTTCTTGTTAGCTTCCATACGCGATTTCAAGGCTTGATTCTCAACTCCTTTTTCCATCAGGAATTTTTGGTGTTCATTAAACAGGCGGTTTTCTAAGGATCCCGTCACCTTGAGATGTCCAACGTAATCGAGCGTGTCCGTTTCAACGGTGAAATTCTGTTCATCGCCAATCAGAAGTTCAAAATATGTTTTGTTGGG
>JBEGUX010000161.1:0-3743 GCA_041178685.1 Bacteroidota bacterium | reverse complement strand
CCTTCACGCACCAATACAGGAATATCCTCCGTGCAATCGATAACAGTAGATGGTATTAATTCCGAGTTTCCGCCGTCGATAATCAAATCGACCTGGTTTTCCAGCATGGCTTCGATCTCATAGGCGTCAGTCGCATATTCCTTATGATCGTCGATATCGTGAACAGTAGTTACCATGATCGGATTGCCAAGTTCTTTTACCAGTAACCTGGTTATAGCATTATCCGGAACACGAATACCAATCGTTTTTTTATTTGTCTTGAAGATGGCCGGAACGTTGCTGTTGGCATTCAAGATAAAAGTATAGGGTCCCGGCAGACAGTTTTTCATCAAACGAAAAACGGAATTGCTGAATGGTTTAGTGAAATCTGAAATATGAGAAAGGTCGTAACAGATGAAAGAGAAATTTCCTTTTCCTTCCTTCATCTTACGCAGACGGCTGATTTTTTCGAATGCTTTATTAGACCGAATATCACACGCCAATGCGTAAAGCGTATCCGTAGGAACAACAATAATACCGTCGTTTTTAAGTACCTCGACCGCTTTTTTTATATGGCGATCGTTGATGTTGTCCGGATAGATCTTTAGTAGCAACTGCGATAAAATTATTTGATCACCGGCTCTTGCGTCTTCTTGGCATCAGCTAAAAATTTTGCCAATCCAATATCCGTAAGCGGGTGCTTCAGTAGATCAAGTATAGCCGATAATGGACAAGTAGCAACATCGGCACCGGCTTCGGCACATTTTACAATGTGCAAAGGATTTCTAATGGAGGCAGCGAGTACCTGTGTGTTATAGCCGTAATTACGGTAGATGTGAACGATCTGATGAATCAATTCCATACCATCAAAACTGATATCATCCAAACGGCCAAGGAAAGGGGAGACGTAGGTAGCGCCGGCTTTAGCAGCAAGCAACGCTTGTCCGGGAGAAAACACCAACGTGCAATTAGTTCTAATTCCTTTATCCGTAAAATAGCGAATTGCTTTTACGCCGTCTTTAATCATAGGAACTTTGACAACGATCTGTTTATGTAGAGAAGCGAGGCGTTCACCTTCTTCTATGATATCGTTGTAATCCGTGCCAAAAACTTCGGCACTGACATCACCGGTTGAAATATTGCAAATATCGACGTAGTGCTTTAGGATATTATCGTGTCCGGTAATACCTTCTTTGGCCATTAAAGACGGATTGGTAGTTACACCATCTAAAACGCCAAGGTCTTGCGCTTCGCGAATTTGAGAAAGATTGGCTGTGTCAATGAAGAATTTCATAGTAAGGAGCTGTTTGCGGAGTTGTTGAGCGCGAAAATAAGAGTTAAAAAGGAGTAGAAATCGGGACGGTTAGTAAGATGTCCAAAAAGTTGAAAAAAAGTACGGGTAAGCTTTCTATATCGCACCGCTCAACCGCGTATCCTTGCTCCGTTCCCGGCCTGGGGAGGTTAGCAGGAGCTGGTCGTATAGGACTTACCCGTGCTACAAAGATACGGAAAGTTGTTCTAATTCGCTTTGACTTTATATCTCCTTCATAATGTTGAAAATTAACAAGTTGGTAAGAATGCCTGCGTTGGTGGTTTACGGGAAATGGAGTAGTTTAGCACCATTAACAAGTCTATGCAAACTCGTTCCCTTTCCAAAGTTGCCATGTTGTATGGCAGTTACTATGGATTAGCCAACATAGTGATAATGCTCTTTTTCTACCTGATTGGTGCCGAAATACAATCTGGCTTGCCTTCCTTTCTCAACTATGCAAGCTGGGTTACCTTCCTGTTTTTAGGAATTAAAAGTTACCGAGATCAAGATTTAGGCGGATCTATTTCCTACAGTCGTTCTGTATTAACCGGTATAATGATATCTGTTTTTGGTGCTGTTCTCATTACATCATTTACTGTCATCATGTATTCGTTTATCGACCCATCTTTGCCAGGTAAAATGCAAGAAGCAATTCAAAAAGAATTACTTGAAAATGGAATGTCAGAAGAAAAGGTAGACGAAGCCCTTTCGCGTATGAAATCAATGTTTTCTCCTGTGGGATTGGTTTTTTCTGGTGTCATTGGTTCAGCTTTTATCGGATTCCTTATTTCTCTATTTGTTGCCATTTTTACCCGTAAAGAGCAGAACCCATTTCAAAATAATATTAGCTAATTACTTACGTGGACATTTCTGTAGTCATACCTCTATACAACGAAGACGAATCCCTGCGCGAGTTGCACGACTGGATCGTGCGAGTGATGGAACAGCACCACTATTCGTACGAAATACTTTTCATTGATGATGGCAGTAAGGATAACTCCTGGCAAGTTATCGACGAGCTAGCCTCGCGCAATCAGCATGTGAAAGCCATACGCTTCCGTCGCAATTACGGCAAATCAGCTGCTTTGCATGAAGGATTTTCAGCTGCATCCGGAAAAGTAGTCATTACCATGGATGCCGATATGCAGGACTCTCCGGATGAAATCCCTGGATTGTTCAAGATGGTTGTCGAAGATCGTTTTGATTTGGTATCAGGTTGGAAGCAGAAACGATTTGATCCGCTTTCCAAGACTATTCCTACCAAATTTTTCAATTGGGCCACCCGCAAGATGTCGGGTATTCATAACCTGCACGATTTTAATTGCGGACTCAAAGCGTATAGAATAGAAGTTGTTAAAAGTATCGAGGTGTACGGTGAAATGCACCGTTACATTCCGGTAATTGCCAAGTGGGCAGGTTTCCGTAAAATAGGAGAAAAGGTCGTTGAACATCGTGCACGTAAATACGGACAAACAAAATTCGGATTGGAGCGCTTCATCAACGGGTTTCTTGATTTACTTTCCATCACCTTTGTTTCGCGTTTCGGTAAGCGTCCAATGCATTTGTTTGGATTGTTAGGTACGATCATGTTCTTTATTGGCTTCGTAGCTGCCGGTTATCTTGGCGTAAGTAAGTTGTATGCTGTCTACCATAATTTGCCCGCCCGATTAATCACCGATCGTCCTTCGTTTTACATCTCATTATCGACGATGATAATCGGCACACAATTATTCTTAGCCGGTTTTCTTGGAGAGATGATCGCCCGCAATTCGCCCGATCGTAACCGCTATCTTATTGAAAGTAAGATTCATCTTTGATTCTCCGACATGGCCGCTGAATCCGGAAAGAAACTGAGGATTGCACTGATTGGTCCGGCTCATCCGCTGCGCGGTGGCATTGCTGATTTTAATGAAGCCTTAGCACGGTCGCTGGCTCAGGAAGGTCACAGTGTTTCGGTCTTCTCGTACTACATGCAATATCCCGGATTACTTTTTCCCGGGAAGTCTCAATTTGCTGACGGACCGCCACCTGATGGTTTGGATATTGATGCTTCGCTGAGTTCAATTAATCCGTTTAGCTGGTGGAATACGGCTCGCAAGATTGATGCGATTATGCCGGATCTTGTTATCATTCGCTACTGGCTGCCATTTATGGCACCTTCGCTGGGTACTGTAGCCCGCAGGCTTCGTAAAAAAGGTATTCCTGTCATTGCAATAACCGATAACGTTTTACCCCACGAAAAACGTCCTGGCGATGAAATGCTTACGCGTTATTTTGTGAAATCTTGTGATGGATTTATCACCATGTCACGCGCAGTGCTCAACGACTTGAGTCAATTCACCGATACTTCCAGAAAAATTTTCTTGCCTCATCCTGTCTATGATATTTTCGGACAAACGGTATCCAAATCGGCGGCTCGAAGTCAGTTGGATATTCCGGACGGAGAACGATG
>JBEGUX010000160.1:0-9055 GCA_041178685.1 Bacteroidota bacterium | reverse complement strand
TACAGCAGGAAACTGCTTATAAAAAAATAGCGGGCTGTACCGATGAAAATCATTAGGTATAGCCCGCTTGGTGTTTTAGACCAGTGATGATTGTGCTTAGCAGAATTCGTCAAACGCCATTTTTAAATTCTCTGCAATCATAGCAGCACTTCGGCCTTCGATGTGGTGGCGCTCCACAAAGTGAACCAGTTTTCCATTTTTGAATAAGGCAATGGCCGGAGAAGATGGCGGATAAGGTAGAGTGTATTTCCGTGCCTGATTGGTTGCTTCAAGATCCTGTCCGGCAAAAACAGTAAATAGTTTACCGGGCTTTTTTCCGTTTTCCAGTGCCATCTTGACCCCCGGACGAGCGCTACCCGCTGCACATCCGCAAACGGAATTAATAACTAGCAGTGCAGTACCGTCGGAAGTTGGGATGTGCGAGTCAACATCTTGAGGTGTTTTTAGCTCTTCGAAGCCGACAGTAGTAAGTTCTTGTCGCATCGGAGTGCAGATATATTCAGGATAAGGCATAATAGTGGTTGTTTTTTATGCTGTAAAAATACGAATTATACAGCGATCACAGCTTACGCTCAACGATAAAACGCATTTTTAAAGCAGATTTCAATATTTAAAACAAAAACAGAATGAAAAAGTTCAATTCCTTACACTAACAAGAAGAGTGGCGGTTTCCCTCAGCGGGAAACTTCGTTTGGTGCTAGTTTGCTTAGGTCAGATAATGACAAGTATATGAAACACACACTCACACTCATCTTCTCACTTTTAGCTGTTTGGTTTGTTACCACCGAACATATCGTCGCACAAGATGTGCTCGATAACAAAATTTACAGGGTCACCGCTTACAAGCGAGGCGACAACGCGGTTGTCAGTCAGTCGAATCATGCGGAGGTCGTTCCCCCTTTACGCTTGTATATTCCGAATGCCTTCACGCCTAACGGCGATGGTATGAACGATGTCTTTGGTGTTAAAGGCGAAGGCATTCAGGATTTTGAACTATTGGTGTATGATCGCTGGGGCGAGGTGATTTTCGAATCCACAGATCCTGTCAAACAATGGGATGGCAGTTACAAAGGTCAGCCGGTGCAAGAGGGCACCTATGTATATCAGGTCTTCACCAAAGATTTTGGACGACGATCGAGAACAGGTTCAGTAACGCTGGTACGCTGACATGAACACACAACTTAAAGCCACCTCGAAAGGGTGGCTTTTTGCATTTATTAGAAGTTCGTTAACACTAAATTTCTTTTCACTTCGTTGGATAAATACTAACTTCGAACTTTCCAAAAAAGCAGAAAACCAGCAGGTATTATGAGCACTTTTCGATTTCCCGTCATCATGTTAATTGATGACAATGAATTGGACAATTTTATCAATAAGAAACTTATCGAGACCGAACATTTTGCCGGTGAAATAATCGTCCATTCTTCTGCCGTTAACGCACTGGAAGATTTAAAGAAACGAGCTTCTAATCCGGACCAGCTTCCGCGCATTATTTTTCTGGATATCATGATGCCGGGCATGGACGGTTTTGGCTTCCTCGATGAGTTTGCCAACCAGCCCGAGCCCGTTCGCAAATATTGTAAAGTGGTGATGTTATCGACTACAGAAAGCTTTAAGGATCTTAACCGTGCTAATCAAAATCCGCATGTGTACAAGTTCCTGAATAAGCCGATGAACAAATCCGTGCTGGACGCCATCAATATTTGATTCACTTTCGTTTAGTGCGAAAAAAATCTTTCATCAAAGTACTGCATTCCTCTTCAAGCACTCCGCCAGTCAATACAGAGCGCGGATGAAGTATACTTTTTGAAACGCAAGAGAATCCCTTTTTGTCATCACGAGCTCCATAAACGATGGCGCCAATTTGTGTCCAATAGGAAGCCCCTGCGCACATTACACAAGGTTCAACAGTTACGTATAGCGTACATTGATCCAGGTATTTACCACCGATAAAATTAGTGGCAGCCGTGAACGCCTGCATTTCGGCATGCGCAGTAGGATCGTTTAATCGTTCCGTTAGATTGTGTCCGCGTGCAATGATCCGGTTGTCACAAACAATAACTGCGCCCACCGGCACCTCATCTATTTCGAAGGCTTTTTTTGCTTCCTTCAGCGCCTCGCGCATAAAGTGCTCGTGTGATAAAGTAAACGTTTCCATACCTGTTGGCTGCTCTTGCAAAATTACGCGGTTAATTGAAACCACCTAACTATAAGTACCGTAACAGCCTTTATAACAAGTTGTAGTCATGTCAGAACGTAGAATATTACTTGCCTTGCTGCTGTTAACACTTGCTACCGGATGGGTAGTCGGTCTTTGCTAATGGTGTTGGAAACCCCAGACTATTCATTATTGTATTTTCAAGAGCGATAGCTCTTTTTCGCCATATAACGCCCTGTTTCATTCAACTTTCCTACTTTTGTACCGCTAATAATTCATTCCATGTTACGTACTCATACATGTGGAGAGCTCTCCCTGCGCGATGTTGATAAGAAAGTGATCTTATGCGGATGGTTACAACGTTCCCGCGATCTGGGTGGTATGACGTTCGTTGATTTGCGCGATCGATATGGTATCACGCAGTTGGTGTTCAATATGGATACATTGCCACACTTGTGTGAATCCGCACGAAAACTTGGACGCGAATACGTATTGCAAGTGGAAGGAACAGTAGCAGAGCGTAGCAGCAAGAACGCCAAGTTGTCGACCGGCGACATTGAAATTATTGTAAGCTCTTTTGTTGTTCTTAATGAAGCGGCACTTCCTCCATTCACGATTGAAGAAAATACAGACGGTGGTGATGATCTTCGAATGAAATACCGTTACCTCGATATTCGCCGTGCACCTGTTCGCGAAGCATTATTGTTGCGAGCACGCGTTGCTGCTGCTGCGAGAAACTATCTTAATAACGAAGGGTTTGTTGAAGTTGAAACGCCGGTATTGATCAAATCAACGCCGGAAGGTGCACGTGATTTTGTCGTGCCGTCACGAATGAACCAAGGCGAGTTTTATGCGTTGCCACAATCTCCTCAAACCTTCAAACAGTTATTGATGGTGGCAGGAATGGATAAGTATTATCAGATCGTGAAGTGCTTTCGTGATGAAGACTTGCGTGCTGATCGCCAGCCGGAGTTTACACAGATCGACTGCGAGATGAGTTTTGTTACGCAAGAGGATATTCTCAACACCTTTGAAGGGATGATCCGGCAGTTGTTTCATGACGTGAAAGGTGTTGATATTGGTGTTCTGCCTCGTATGTCGTATAAGGATGCGATGGAACATTATGGTAACGATAAGCCGGATATCCGTTTTGATATGCGTATAAAGGATATGGGCTCGCTCGTAAAGGGTAAAAACTTCAAAGTCTTTGATGATGCTGAGCTGGTGGTTGCGATTTGTGTGAAAGGAGCTGCCGAATACACGCGAAAGCAACTTGATGAGTTGACCGATTGGGTGAAGCGGCCGCAATTAGGCATGTCCGGCCTGGTATATGCACGCTACGGTGCCGATGGCTCAATGAAGTCATCGGTCGATAAGTTTTATGATCAGGATGAATTGACCAAGTGGATGGCTCATTGTGATGCAGCTCCCGGCGATTTGCTGTTGATACTTGCCGGCAACGCATCCAAAACTCGCAAAGCAATGAGTGAGTTGCGCCTGGAAATGGGAGATCGTCTTGGCTTGCGCGATAAGAACACATTTAAATGTCTTTGGGTAGTCGATTTTCCATTGCTGGAATGGAGCGAGGATACTGCTCGCTGGCATGCGATGCACCATCCGTTCACTTCTCCTAAACCGGAAGATTTCAATTTACTGGAAGCTGATCCGGGCAACGTACGCGCCAATGCTTATGATATGGTTATAAATGGTGTTGAAGTTGGCGGAGGTTCCATCCGTATTCACGATAAATCGCTTCAGCAGCAGATGTTTCGTTTGCTCGGATTTACTGCCGAAGAAGCTCAGTCACAGTTCGGATTTTTAATGAATGCATTCGAATTTGGTGCGCCACCTCACGGTGGAATCGCTTTTGGATTTGACCGTTTATGCTCTCTGTTTGGAGGCGCAGACTCGATTCGCGACTATATCGCCTTTCCGAAGAATAATTCGGGCCGTGATGTTATGATTGACTCCCCGTCACCGATTAGTCCGGAACAAAAAAAGGAATTGGGATTACAGTAAAACGATTATTTACACAACTGCTCTTGATCGCTGAAATTTAGAATCCCGTCACGCTCTGTAACCAGCGAGAAAGGTTCGTCTTTCAATAGCAGGTAGCTGTCGAGGTCTACATAATCAACTAGTCCAGCCAGATTCATTGCTGAGGATATCCCTAGCGTTGTCTCCACCATACAGCCAATCATTGTTCGCATACCATTTGCTTTTGCGTCTCGCAGAATTTGCAGACCATTGGTATAGCTGCCGGTTTTCATCAACTTCATGTTAATGCCATCGTAGCATTGCTTCAACAGGTCGAAATCGGCTTCATGGGTGATGGCCTCGTCCGCAAAAAGCGGGAATGGACAATACTTCTTCATGTATTTGGCTTCTTCCATCATTTGCGAGGGTAGTGGTTGTTCCACAAATTCAAGCGGCAATTTTCTAATGGATTCAAGAAAGCGGATACAATCTTCTACATCTGTAAATGCTTCGTTGGCATCAATCATCAATTGTTGCCCGCAAATACCCATCACTACACGGGTTAAATCTTCGGCCAACTCAGCATTAATCTTTAATTTGATAAAAGGGAAGCGGTCGAGTCGTTGTTCTTTATAAAATTGCTCCACCTCGCCCGGATCCATTATCGGAATAGTGTAGGAGGTAGGCAACGCATCTCGAAAAGGAACTTTTAGAAAATCTTGTAACTGCTTTCGTTTGTTATTTGCATTCAAGTGTTGCCAGGCCGATTCAATAGCAAAGCGAAGTGCAAAAGAAAGGTTGAGTTGATCAAATATGCTCAACAGCTCTTTTACTTCACGGATTGGTTCCTGC
Organism: Bacteroidota bacterium; assembly: GCA_041178685.1. Lineage (GTDB taxonomy): Bacteria > Bacteroidota > Bacteroidia > AKYH767-A > 2013-40CM-41-45 > Pollutiaquabacter. The sequence goes on along the minus strand of JBEGUX010000160.1, from coordinate 4,068 downwards.
ACATATGAACAGAAAAGATCAAATTGTGCCTGTACTATTTCCGGCGTTTCTCCGTAACGAACGTTAGGTGCGGCTTCTCCTTCTCCGTGGTGATCGCCCTCTGTTATCCGCACGATGAAATTAGTTTTCTCGTTAGTGGCGTTTCTGGAGATCTTCCAGGTATAACGTAGCGGGAGTTGAATAGGTCGTATTGACCAGCGCTGAGTATTCATACGTTGTAATGATTGCATTGAAAACAAAAATCCCCCGATAGATATCGAGGGATTTTCGGAAACCGCTACAAGAGCGGCGAAGCGTTAGCTTACTTCTTCTTAGCTGCTTTCTTAGCTACTTTTTTCTTAGCAACTTTCTTGGTTGCTTTCTTCGCTACTTTTTTCTTAGCAGCTTTTTTTGCTTTTGCCATTGTTTTGAGTTTTTGATTGTTATGACTATTCAAACTTAGTAATTAAAAAAAAGTTACACCATATATGCAATATTTTTTTTTCACATCGAATTGTTGATTACTCTGTGATCAATTTTATGTCTGCATTCAGTCGATTTGATGTTGTGCATCGATGTGAGATGTATGCTGAACACTGCGATTGATAAGGCTTTCAGCAACTATCATTTTGTATTTTATATTTTTTTATTGCTCTTGTGATCATGAAATCGATCATTATGAATTACGGATATCAACAATTTCAACACTACGCATCTGGAACGGATGTTCTCCGGTTTTAATCGTTTTCCGTTGTGATCGGCGATCATTTTTTCTCTTTTAACTGATCAAGGACGTATCCTTTTCATCAGTTAAACACGTATACAAGATCACTTCCGGATCTAGTAAACGATGCTATCTGAATTTCAGGATAAACTAAAAGTTCAACAGTTGCGAAACCTTCGCTACCTGACGGTATTTGTTGCGGTAGTAGTTACGCTGCTTGGCTTTTTGTTCGAGTGGCTCTACCACGATGGTTGGATTTTGCTCACAGGACTTGTCGTTTCATTGAGTATGACGATGAACTACCTATTGTCCTACTACATCTCATTCTTCAGGAATAAATTCAGTCTGATAACCGATGTTTCCATCTTCCTCCTTCATTTTTGGGCAGTTTATGTTGCCTATCAACGCGATTTTGAATTTGTAGTAATGCTCCCTGTCGGGATTTCGATATTTACCTTTTCGCTCATCTTTGACCGATTTTCTAAAAGTCTTGTATTTATTTTCACCATTACTACGTTCATGCTCGTCTTGATGTTGATCAAGCGCGGTTGGGAAGCTCAATATACAGTGGCCATCATTACTCTTTATTCGGGAGCGTTTATCTCCAATCAGATTCAGCAACGTAAACGCGAATTCCATCAGGAACTGGAAAAACAAGAGTCACGTTATGCTTCGCTGGTAGAGAATATGAACGATGGACTCATCTACGCAGATGAGCAATGGAAAATTATTCAAGTGAGTGAGCAGTTTTGCCGGATTTCCGGGTATTCCAGAGCAGATTTGATAGGAACCGATTTGCGTAAACTCACAGCCGGCAATGAAGCCTTGGCAAATGCTTCCCAGTTTTTTCGAATGCTGGAATCGGGAGGAAGTCCGCAGGCGGAATTTCAGATCATTCGGAAAGGGGAAGGTGTAAACGCATTTCGAGTAAATGGAGCACCCTATTTCGATACAACAGGACAGCGTTCGGGCTCGATGGTGGTTTATACGGATATTACTTCACTGAAGCAGACGCAGGATTTATTAAAGAAACGCGAAGAAGGCTATCGGACATTTATTGATCAAAGTTCCATTGGTATTTGGCGAGCCGATTACCTTCAGCCCATTCCCGCCGGTTTACCAATAGATGAACAAATTGATTTGTTGTTGAATACCGGTGTTATCACGGAATGCAATGATTTTATGGCACAGATGTATGGCTACCGCCATTCTTCCGAATTAATTGGGCGCCCGGTGCGTGATTTTTATTCCAGCGAAAACAACCAGGACGAAACTAAAACCAGAGAGCTACTTGGTCAATTTGTTCGTTCAGGCTACAGGATCAGTAACTCCGAATCTAAAGAGCGTGATCGTACGGGAAATGTCCGATTCATGTTGAATAACAATATTGGAATTGTGGAGCGCGGAAATCTGATACGCACGTGGGGAGTTCAGGCGGATATTACGGAACGTAAGAATACCGAAAGAGAACTTCAGGAAGCCTACAAAGAACTTGATACATTCTTTTATAAGGCATCACACGACCTGAAAGGACCGCTGGCGAGCATGATGGGGGTTGTCTATCTCGGACGGATGGAAAATAAGGACCCGAACGTAAACCGATATTTCGACATGATCGAAACGAGTGTGCAGCGACTCGATGCGACGCTCATGGATCTTATCCGGCTTGCCCGAACCCGTAAAGGAGCGAGCAAATTACATGCAATTGGATTAGCGGAACTGGTGCAGCAAACGATGGATGTCATATCGCACCTCCCCAAATTTGCCAAGACAAAATTCGAATTTCAAATTCCTGAATATCTTGAAGTACATACGGATAAGGTCTTGCTGCAATCCGTCCTGCAAAACCTTATGCATAATGCAATCAATTATAGCAATCGCCACCATCCGCAGATCAGCATTAGCGCCCGGGAAAATGAAGATACGGTTGAACTACAAGTTTCTGATAATGGCGATGGAATTGCAGCAGAGATTCAACCAAGGATTTTCGAAATGTTCTATCGCGGTCACCAGGATTCCAACGGCTCCGGCCTTGGACTCTTCATTGTAAAAAATGCGTTGGAGAAAATGCACGGAACTATCCGGTTTAAAACGGAAAAAGGAATGGGAACAACATTCTTCATTACCTTTCCGAAGCAATTATCAGAATCCTGATTACATTATTTATAGCGTTGAACCATGTTATTGAAGATCGAGCACCTGGGTATTGCCGTTAAAAATTTGGAGTCTGCCAATCGGCTTTTTGCTGCTTTATTGGGAACTCCATCTTATAAGGAAGAAGCCGTCGAGCGGGAAAAAGTCACTACTTCTTTTTTTCTTGTTGGTGATGCTAAGGTTGAATTATTGGAAGCCTCTGACCCCGAAAGCCCGATTGCAAAATTCATAGAAAAAAGAGGCGAAGGAATTCATCACGTCGCTTTTGAAGTTAGCGATATTGTTGCCATGATGGACAACTTGAAGTCGAAGGGGTTCGAACTTCTTTCAGACGTGCCTAAAAAAGGTGCCGACAACAAGCTGATATGTTTCCTTCATCCTAAATCAACCAACGGTGTTTTGGTCGAGCTTTGTCAGGAAATCCGCTAGTAAATTAGTCCGTTAAGAATAAACAGTTTTTCAGTCGCTCCCTGTCTTTCCAGCCATAGCGCTTTGATTCCGGCTTCACGCGCGGCTTCCACATGTTGTGGAGAGTCATCAATAAACAGCGTTTCTTCCCGCATGATGCCCGCATCATGAAGTAAAAAATCAAAGACTTCGCGATTGGGTTTTCGCATCCCAATTTTATGCGATAAATAGGTTTTGTTAAATAGCTTCTCCGGCATTCCCGGACCATACTGCTGATCAAGCATTTTGCGAAAAGCTTTTTCGTGTAGCGAATTGGTATTGCTCAACAAATACACGTTGTATTTATTAGCTACGCGATGAAGAAAATCAACGATTTCTTGTGGAAGGCCGATAAGTATTGAATTCCAGGCAGCGTCAATGCTTTCGTCAGTTAGCGGCTGGTTGGTCAGCGAGCGAATGCGGTCACGAAAAGCTTCATCGGAAATACGTCCGGTTTCATAATCATCCATCAGGTTGCTTTGCTGCATTTTGGAAAACTGCAATTCAAAGTCAGAAATCCCCAGCTGCCGAAAGGCTTCCACCGGCCGTTGGTAGTCAATATCAAAAAGGACACCACCAAAATCGAAGATTATGTTCCGGATCTCTTTCATTGGACTTCTAAGATTGGCAGCAAAGATATATCTTCGCATTTCCAATTGGAATGAGTTTTCCAGTTTGGGCCTATAGCTCAGTCGGTTAGAGCAGCAGACTCATAATCTGTTGGTCCCAGGTTCGAGCCCTGGTGGGCCCACTTCTTTCAAAAA
>JBEGUX010000159.1:0-7470 GCA_041178685.1 Bacteroidota bacterium | reverse complement strand
GTTCCGCCATAACCTACCCCCACTCCAAGGCCCCATTTGCGACCGAGATACCATGATTTTCCGGCGCGTAACATCCAGGAGAAGCCGTATTCAGAACGCGTCTTAGTTACCTCGTCAGACTCAGGATCGGTGTAAGTAAGTACAAAAGTTCCTGTTCCCAGAGTTATACCGGCATAGATATTATAGGGCATAAAATAACGCGTTAAACCAAGTCCATAAGATACTTCGTCCATCGAAACATTATCATTAGTAGTATAGTTGGAATCGTTCATTGATATTTCCGGCGATGTAATAGACTTATTCATCAAATCAGCCGTCAGCACCCAATCCTCTTTAATTGCACCTCCAATACGCATATCCACTAAAACTCCGGTACCACGCCATTCAGCACTGTAGTTTTGATATACACTTGAATTGTAATTGTCATGTATATGACCTATTACCGGACCTAGTCCAAATGAAAAATGGAAACCGTTGTGATGCCTTCCCTCTGATTGTGCGGTATATTGCGCCTTTACAGGAATACTAAACATAGTAATAGCAACAATTGCTGCGAGGAATATTTTTTCAGTTTTCATAGTAGCTAATTTTCAATAAAGCTACTTCCCTAATCATACCGTGGAACTGATATTCATCAGTTGACGCAATGTAATTCGTCAGGCTAATTAATAGTACTCACTTCCTTACCTCTTGATTGAGCCATTCGCACCAACTCCTCCACTTTAGGAAGCGACTTCCCATTACGTGTTGCAATGTTTCCAAGCTTCAATACTTCGTCAAAAGCTCTCCTGTTATATTGCACCACCGTTAAATTGGTTAATACCATGTCATTTAATGAATCGACTGCAAATGCTTTTTCAAGATGAACTCTAGCGCTATCGAACTGTTGTCGTGCCGCATAGATGGATGCCAAATTGACCAGACTGAAAACATAATCTGGTCGACTTTGAAGAGATTGCTTGTAATAAGCAGCAGCTGAATTTGTATCGCCGGTTATATAGCTGATTAATCCAAGTTTGTAGGCAGCTACAGCATTCTCAGGCCAGATTTCAAGCGCACGCTTAAAGCCATCTTGCGATTGACGAATCAAATCCAATCGCTCTTGCTGCACCATGGATTTCTCAGACTTGTTCATCAACTCCGTTGCAAAACCCATTTGTACGCGACTGCTATTCGGTGCATTCCGAATACCTGACTCAAACAAGGTGTAATTGTCTTTCCAGTCCTTGTTACGCGAATAGGAAGCCGTCCATCCAAGTCCACAGATCAGCATAATCAACAGTATGGATTTTTCAGTCATTGCCGGCCGAGCTTCCACTCCATTTTTTGTGAAACCAGCGACAAAAGCAACCAATGCCAGAATTGCGCCCAACGAAGGAAGGAACAAGAATCGCTCAGCGAATGTCGTTCCATTTAAAAAGAAAATATTTGATGTTGGGACGATGAGCAACAGAAAAAACAATAATCCCCAAGAGATTGCCGGCCTACGATTACGAAGTAAAAACGAAGATAATAATGCCAGTAAATAAACAATAACAGAAGCCCACGGTAATATCTCGCTCCAACTTGACAACGGAATTTGATTGAACGAATAATCCCAAGAAAGCGGATGAGGCCAAAGCAGTAATTTCCAAAAGTAAAATAGTATGACTGCTTTTGTAGCTGTAAGCTCCGACCATGACGTCGCGCCGTACAACACATTCTCAATCACGGTTGTTTCAATTGCTTGTTCCACGCCACGTAGCGCTAAAAATCGGACGCCAATAAAAAATAACGCTGCCGCAAGAAACGGAAGCGAAAACCGTATGCTATCCGTAAGGCTTTTACGACGAATCAGTAAGGCAGTGAGTGGAAATATAATGAAAAACGCAACGGCACTTTCCTTACTGAACAATGCCAGCAAATAAGCAAGTAGTGACACAACGAGCGAACGAATTCGATCCGGCTGATCAAGATAAACGAGTGCATAACGCAGCGATAGCAAACAACCGAGTGCAGCTAATAATTCATCCTGGCTTTTAATGTTCGCAACAACTTCTGTATGGACGGGGTGAACCAAAAAAAGCAAAGCACCGAGTAAAGCGTAGAGCGGGTGAAATTTCGGAAACAGTTTACGTATTAATTCATAAGAAGCGAGGCAAACAAGTGCATAAAGCACTATGTTTACAAAGTGGTATCCCGCAGGTTTTTTACCAAAGACTGAATTTTGTAACGTAAAAAAAGAAACAACTGCGGGACGGTAAATCTGAAAATTGGAGCCTTTAAAATGCGGCATACTTCCCTGAGTAAACGCAGACGGTATGGCACTTATACCCTGCTGAACCATGGGGTGATTACGAACAAAAAGATCGTCATCCAATACGAAGTCAAACTTCATCGTATTTCCATAGATAAAAAAAGCAAAAAAGATCAGCACATATTTCCATCCGTTGAATTCAGCGGACTTACTTGGTTTCTTGATGGACGGCTTGGCCATATTTGTTTTCTGATATTTTCAATCCTATTGACTATCAATTTCCCTGATAAACAATAATCCAATTTAATATTAAAAATGGTGAATTTTCGATTAAACTAAAAAGCAGCAATTCATTTTTTTACACCCAACTATGATCTTTGCATAATCAGGTGGAATTCCATGATAAAGATCAGCCATTTTACATGGCTTTTTGAGTACCTTTGTAGCTCTTAAAACTAGTGTTATGAGCAATTTAAAAATCGATCAAATCTATACCGGCTGTCTGGCACAAGGTGCCTATTATATCCAAAGCGGAAACGAGGCTGCCATCATCGATCCATTGCGTGAAATCCAACCGTACCTCGATCGTGCTACTAAAAATGGCGCAACGATTAAATATATTTTTGAGACACACTTTCACGCGGATTTTGTTTCCGGGCATTTAGACCTCAGCAAGCATACCGGTGCTCCCATTGTTTACGGACCTACAGCTGCTCCTGAATTCAAGGCTCATATAGCAACCGATGGCGAAATCTTCAAAGTGGGAAACATTACATTGAAAGCCATTCACACACCAGGGCACACGATGGAGTCTACCTGTTATTTATTGCTGGACGAAAACGGAAATCCACACAGTATCTTCACAGGTGACACGCTCTTCCTTGGCGATGTTGGCCGTCCGGATCTTGCTCAGAAGGCTGTGCACATGACTCAGGACGAACTCGCCGGTATGCTTTACGATTCGCTGACGCAAAAAATTGTTTCACTTCCTGACAACGTTGTTGTTTACCCCGCACACGGAGCAGGTAGCGCTTGTGGCAAGAATATGTCGAAAGAAACCGTGGACACTCTCGGTAATCAAAAGAAGATGAACTACGCGCTTAATCAACCTAACCGTGAAGCATTCATCAGCGCAGTTACAGAAGGTTTAACGCCACCTCCTGCTTATTTCCCTTTGAATGTAGCGATGAACAAGAAGGGCTACGACTCTATTGACTCGGTAATGCAAAACGGATTGCGTGCTATGAGCGCAGATGAATTTGAACAAGCTGCCGAAGCAACCGAAGCACTTATCCTTGACACACGCAGTGCAGGAGAATTCACCAAAGGATTTGTTCCTCGTTCTATCAATATCGGTCTTGACGGACAATTCGCACCGTGGGTAGGCGCTTTGATTGCTGATGTAAAACAGACCTTATTACTGGTAACCGATCCCGGCAAAGAAGAAGAATCTGTTATCCGGCTGGCACGTGTCGGCTTTGACAATGTAATCGGTCATTTGAAAGGTGGTTTTGCCACGTGGAAAGCGTCCGGCAAAGAAGTTGACCAGATCGACCGTATCACAGCAGAAGAATTCGCGAAACGACTTTCGAGCGGCGACACTGTTCTTGATGTTCGTCGTGAGGGCGAATTCATCAACGGCCATGTGAAAGATGCTAAAAATCTTGCACTGGATTATATCGCAGAATGGTGGAGCAGTATCGATACCAACCAACCGTTCTACTTACACTGTCAGGGCGGTTATCGCTCTATGATAGCGGCCAGCATTTTAAAAGCGCGTGGCATTCACAACTTCACAGAAATCGCAGGTGGCTATAAGGCCATTAGCGAAAGCGGAGTAGCGGTGGAGAAGAGTGTGACAACGATTGGTAGTCGTTAGTCGGCGGTCATGAGTCGCAAGTAGACTGCGAACCGCGAACCCCAATTAGTCGGCGGTTGGCGGTCGGTAGTCGGCGGTCGGCGGTCATGAGTCGCAAGTAGACTGCGAACTGCGAACCCCAATTAGTCGGCGGTTGGCGGTCGGCGGTCATGAGTCGCAAGTAGACTGCGAACCAAAATTACCCCATCCTTTCCCGCTTGAGTAGGTATGGAAGCAACACCTGGCGATAGCCGGCATTGATATCCGCTTCTACGAAATCGACGCGGTACTGTGCGCAGCGCAACTGAAGCTCTCGCTTGTATGCAGCCATCGATTCAACGTACGATTGGCGAATTTCGTTGGAGTGCACCTTAACTTCCTCACCCGACTCGACATCCACAAATAAATACGGACGATCTTCAAAAAGGAAATCTTCTTCCAATCGCTTATCCGTAACATGGAAAAGTATGACTTCGTGTTTGCGGTGACGCAAGTGTTGTAAAGCAGAGAAAAGGTCCTCCGATTTTTCAGATGACTCCATCATGTCACTGAACAAAACCACCAGTGAACGCTTGTGCGTTGTCTCGGCAATTTCATGCAACGCCTCCGCAGCTACTGTTTTTTTGCCGGAAGAAGAGATCCCCGATTCAATTAGCTTTTCCATTTCTGCAAACAACATCTTGTGATGCATTGAATTGGATTTTGCCTGTGTCTGAATTTCAATCTTATCGGAAAAAACACTTAATCCAACAGCATCGCGTTGCATACGCAACATATAAGCGATAGCAGCGGCACAATGGATAGAGAAAGTGACTTTATTTTGCGGACCGCCTTTCTTCGCTTCCGGGAAATGCATAGAAGAAGAATTGTCTATTACCAATTGACAACGAAGATTTGTTTCCTCCTCATAGCGCTTGACAAACAACTTGTCGGTGCGACCAAAAAGCCTCCAATCGATATGGCGCGTGGGCTCCCCCGAATTGTATAGACGATGTTCAGCAAACTCAACAGAAAAGCCATGGAAAGGACTTTTGTGCAAACCGGTTATAAATCCTTCGACCACCTGTTTGGCAAGAAACTCCAGGTGACCAAATGCTTGAATCTGTTGCTGTTCTATTGGCATTGTTGTTCAAATATCCGAAAAAGGATATAAACGAGGCTGTATTAACCGGAAAATTTTAAGCTGTCAATATTGATATCCCATTGCAGCCGATGTAAAAATAAAGAGGCTATCTTTTGGAGACAGCCTCTTGTGAAATTTTAATTCTAGTAGACTAAAGAATAATTAAACCATCTGAGCATCCAGCTTACCCGCCAATACTGATTTTGGCACGGCACCGACTTGCTTATCGACAACTTGTCCTCCCTTGAAGAATAACAAGGTTGGGATATTTCGAATGCCAAAGTTCATAGAAATATTCGGGTTGTGATCAACGTTTACTTTACCGACAATGGCTTTTCCTTGGTATTCTTTTGCGATTTCATCTACAATAGGTCCAACCATGCGGCAAGGTCCGCACCATTCTGCCCAAAAATCCAGAAGTACCGGCTTGTCGGACTTCATTACCACTTCTTCAAAATTCTGATCGGTGATCTCGATTGCCATTTTAATATAATTTAGAAGTTTTTAATTTTTACAGGTGCAAATATAACAATAATGGTACCGTATGGTTCAAACTGAACTTTTGTCAGTTTAATTCAGCTTAAACTCAGAAACACCAATTTTCTCTAATTCCTCAAGCAATTTACGATTGACCCGTACGCGCACCCTTTTTGAAGGCAATTCAACGGAAATATTATCCAATGGATCAGAAATGAGGACTTTTACGATGCAATTGCCCGGTGAGCCGGCAAGTATTTCAGTTATCCGATCGATCAGTTCGTTGGATACCGCCGAAACCGGCATTTTTAAGGTAAATGACTTTGCCAACTTGTCGGACAAATCCGACAAATATGTCACCATAATTGGCCGTAATTCCAGCTGATCAGGATTGTGGTAACGACCCTGCACCCGCGCCCGCATAAATACAAACGATTCCTGCGCTAGAAAATCCTTGACTTTCATATAGTCTTCGCCAAAAATCGAAGTCTGATAAGAGCCGGTATAATCCTCAATGGTAAATGAGCCGAATGGCTTTCCGGTTTTACTGATTCGGTGATTCACTTCCGTCAGGATTCCCGCCATCGCAATCTCGCGGTTCTTGAGCAAATTAAGATCTGACAATTGCTCTACCGTAGTATTACAGAAGTTGCGGATTTCAAAACGGTACTCATCAAGTGGATGACCCGATACATAGAAGCCGATAACGTCTTTCTCTTTACGCAGACGCTCAATTGCATTCCATGGCTCACAAATTGGAATCGATGGAACAGTAATTGAATCAGAAGGATCATCGCCAAACAAAGAATTCTGCATGGATGAAGTAGCCAGTTGAAGCGCATTACCGAATTTAAGTGCGCGTTCAATTGTAGTTGTAGCATCCTTTACATCGCCAGAGAAATATTGCGCACGATGAACGCCGTCAAAGCAATCGAAAGCACCGGCCATAACCATACTTTCCATACACTTCTTATTCGCAGCTTTACTGCTAACGCGCTTCGTCAAATCAAAGATGGTAGTAAACGGACCTCCGCTTGTGCGCTCTTCAATAATAGCTTGAACCGCATTCTCCCCTACTCCTTTTACAGCACCGAGTCCAAAACGGATTTCACCTTTATTATTTACTGCGAAGTCGTACAAACTTTCGTTTACATCAGGACCTAATACCGGAATTCCCATACGCCGACACTCTTCCATGAAGAAAGTGATCTTGTCGATGTTGCTCAAGTTGTGCGTGAGTACGGATGACATATACTCCGCCGGATAGTGTGCTTTCAAATAAGCTGTTTGAAAGGCAACGAAGGCATAACAAGTAGAATGCGATTTGTTGAACGCATAGGAAGCAAACGCTTCCCAGTCGGTCCACACTTTTTCGCAAATATTCAAATCGTGTCCGTTGGCTTTGCAACCGTCCATGAACTTCGATTTCATTTTATCAAGGACTTCCTTCTGCTTCTTTCCCATTGCCTTACGCAATGTATCTGCGTCACCTTTGGTAAAGCTAGCCAGCTTTTGCGACAAGAGCATCACCTGCTCCTGATAAACGGTAATACCGTAAGTCTCTTCCAGGAACTCTTCCATGGCCGGTAAGTCGTACGTAACTTTCTCCCGACCATGCTTACGCGCAATGAAGTTAGGGATGTATTCCAGTGGCCCCGGACGGTAGAGTGCGTTCATGGCAATGAGATCCTCGAACTTGTCCGGACGTAATTCCTTCAGGTATTTCTGCATACCTACTGACTCGAACTGGAATGTTCCGTTTGTTTCGCCACGCTG
>JBEGUX010000158.1:0-4122 GCA_041178685.1 Bacteroidota bacterium | reverse complement strand
GCCAACATACAGAAAATCTCCATAGACAGCCAGCGCTTTTGATTCTACGCCGGAAATCGATCCGACTCCGTATTTCGTCCATGAGTTATTATCATATACTGCCAGTAAATTGGAAGAGAAGTTGCCTGCTACATGCAACTTGCCATAATATTTCGTGATAGCTGATACAACACCACCCGGATCTCCCAGTTTAATCCAACTTGAAGTCGAGTATTGTGCAATGCGGGTAACTAGGGTTGAACCGGAGTTAACGAATGCTCCTCCGGCATACAAGTTAGTACCGTCGCTGTATAAGGCACGTACAAAATTATTAAAGCCCCCAAGTACGGGGTCCCATTTTCCTGTTGTCGAATTCAGTACTGCAATATAGTTGCAGGTAATATTTGAGCCAGTTGTTGTGAAATTACCACCGGCGTACAACTTTCCTTGATGCACAACCAATGCGTTTACCGTTCCTGCAAGTCCATCGCCGGCCATACTCCAGGTTTGAGTGGCTTCGTTGTACTTAGTAACATTTCCGCTGAAATTGCCACCGGCATACACGGTGTTGTTCAGTACAGCCAAAGCATTAACGCTACCGGAAATACCTGCTCCCATAGATTCCCAATTAGCTAATGCACTTGTTGTAAGTTGCAACGATATTGTTAAAAGGAAAATTATCTTTTTCATATAGTTGAATTTATTTAGTTGCGATCAAGGCTTTTTATAAATGAAGTTAAGCGAACTGCATCGTGAAAGGTCGGATGATAAACGGAAATAGCGTTCAGATTTTCCATCGAAAAACTGAATGGCTGCTGTATTTGGTGCGGTCTTTCCAAGATTATTGGCAAACATGACCATATAGTTGTTTGAATTCTCACGGAATGTAAGCTGGATTGGCTTTTTTGATTTCGTAACACCATAATGATCGAGGATCCACTCATCGTTGAAATATAACGACATCGTATCGCCATCAATTGTAGAATTGTCGAATACATAAATAGTTACTTCAGGCGAAGATATTTGAATGGTGCCGGCCTGAAAAACTTGTCGTCCACCAATAAGTAGCGGTGTATTATCTTCCAGCTTGCTAACTTCCGGTGTATTGGATGTTTTTATTGAATCTGACTTTTCTTTTTCGATTACGATTTGATTGCTTGAGCTATCTGTCGCTAATATTGGTTCATTGGTTGGTGAAACAAAAGTGGTATCCTTATCAATAACCGGCTCGGGCAATGAGATTTTTTTGACAGGATCTTTCCAGATTTTTATGGTACCATCCTTACTTCCGGTAAACAGTAGCGCATCCGATTTGCCAAATGTTGCATTAGTAACAGTGGATTTATGACCGAAAAGTTCTTGTGCTACCTCTTTCGTAGAGGTTTTCCATAATCGAGCCCAGTTGCCTACATTTCCGGATACCATTAAGGTGCCATCATGATTAAAGCACATTTCACCCGGGAGTCCGGCTTTCATCCAGAAGTAGGGTTTGTCATCAATTTGACCGAGCTGGAATTTCCAATATGCCAATGTTCCGTCGGCCGACCAAGTAGCCAGCGTTGTATCGTTCAAGAGTTTTAATTTAACAAGAGATGAAGCTCCTGTAATTAATTCTTGTCGCAGCTCATCGCTGCGGGTATTCATCACTTTAAGTGTTGTACCTGCAGCATAAACTAGTGAATGTCTGTCGGCTGAAATAACAGCGTCACTCACCGTGTCATTTTCTTCTAAAATCAGATTAACTCTTTGGGTAAGATCAGATCTTGTTTTATAAATACGTTTGCCGCTATTGAAATAAATAAATCCATCAGCAATAGAAAAGAGTGCAAAATTAATTCCTGTAAAGTCGGGAGAGTACAGACTTTGAATCACCGCATCTTTTTCAAAGTCAAAAATTTTTATTTCCCCATCAGACGTTGCACTCAGTAATAGTCTGCCGTTGGAGTTAAAGGAAAGATAGTGAACAGCAGACTCATGTGCTTTGATTTTTCGAGAAAGCTGTCCGCTGTAAGCATCACGGAAATAGAGTTTACCGTTGATATCGCCATGGATAATGATAGGGCGATCGGGATGTAGAGCCAAGCAAGCGATAGCCCCGTCGTTATCGGTCATTGTCGACAACAGTTTATACGGCTGGCCGGTTGCTAATGCGAAGGTCAGCGACAAAAAGACTACAAGAAAGTATTTGTGCAGGCGATAGTGCAATTTCGAGGACAGAATGGCGTATTGCTCAAAGATATTTTTTACATCAATTCGAAAGTTGCTATTGATAAGGAGTTATTTCCCGATGAATGTTGAAATCGTTCGCTAATTCAGGCTTTTCGAAAGAGATAAAAACCACCCATCGCCAGCATTATTCCACCTATATTACTGAGTAGAACATATCCGATAGCCCACAGTGCTTGACCGTTTCGAAAGAGTTGGACTGTTTCCATGGAAAAAGAGGAAAAGGTTGTAAATCCACCTAGCAAACCGGTAATCACCATTAAACGAGTGTTTTCTGAAAAAGAGTTGTCCGAATTCAGTCCTCCAACAATACCAATAATCAGGCAACCGAGCAGATTGATTATAAGTGTTCCAGCCGGAAAACCATTTTCAATCAATTTTCCTGTGGCGGAAGAGACCCAGAATCTTAGCAGCGTACCGATTCCTCCGCCAATTACCAAGTAAAGTATTTTTATCATTTCCACTATGAAAAGTAAAAAGCCCGTGGGATTCACGGGCTTTGAAAGTTTATCGATTGGCGAATTTATAACCAAATCCTACACCAAGCACCTGACGGTACTGCGTCTTTTTGAGTACGTCATCGTCGCAAACCACTTGAAATACAAGCGAAGCGGTGAGTACTTTATTCACTTTCATCAAAAAGCCGGTTTCCCAGTTTACGTCAACATTTTTACGGTTGGGTTTATTCGCGTCTGAATAGTTATTGAAGAGCTCCAAGCGGGATGCTAAGGTTACATTCGGCATGATTTCTTTTCTAAATCTGGCATTCATATAAGCACCAAATTCTGAGCGCACATTTTTACCAGGAGTTACGCCAAAGCCACCTGCATCAGAGATGGCTTTGTCCATCACAAGAGTCAGCTTGGAAGTGACTGGTGAAATCAATACTTCAAAATAATCTTTAGGTCGCCAGGTGAAACCGAAAGAAGAGGTTACATAAGCCGGAGCAAGAAAATGAGAGATCACGTTGTCGGGATCCTTGGCGTAGTCGTATCCGTTTGCGAATTGACTTTTGAAATTCACCAACGCACTATAATACCATTTCTGGTTCTTCTTGAATCGGTAACCCAGCTTGGAGGTTAGATCAATCTGGTCGTCCGTTTTCCGAAGACCATTAGTAGATGTTTGTTGTAAAGCATAAGAAGTAATTAGTGAGTTATCCCAGCGCAAACGACCTTTATCATAATTGGCAAAGCCACTAAAACCGCCTGAAATGGAGTAGGAGCTTTCTCCACCTGGCGCCCAGGAAGAGAGACTCACCTGACTAAAGTTGACGTTTATAAAACCTCCGGTTCTCCAGAGCGAATCTACCTTTTCTGATTTTAAAGTGTCGCCGGTGAAACTGGCGATAGCGCCGACATTAGAAACTTGTGCTTTTGTAATTACTGTGCAGGCAATTGACAATATACAACTTAGAGTAATTATTTTTTTCATAGTAGAAGTAAATAATAAAGTGACAATCCGGAGAGTTTTCGGAATATATCTTGTTAAGATGTGTATGAATTATTTTTTTAGTAGATCGCGTATCTCAGTGAGTAACTTTTCCTCGTTGGTTGGAGCAGGAGGTGCAGCAGGAGCCGCTTCTTCTTTAGTGCGCATCCGGTTGAATCCTTTTACAACCATAAAAACAGCAAAAGCCACAATGATGAATTGAACGCATGTTTCAATGAAAATACCGTAATTGATCGTGACAGCCGGTGCATGTTGGGTAAGATCGCTGAGGTTGAATTTCAAGTCGGCAAACGTTACGCCACCGATTAAGTATCCGATTGGCGGCATCAGTATGTCATTGACGAGTGAGTTTACGATCTTGGTAAAAGCGGTTCCGATAACGATACCGACAGCTAGATCAACGACGTTGCCTCTGTTAATACAGCTTTTGAACTCTTTGATAAGACTCATAGTGGTGGTTTAGTT
>JBEGUX010000157.1:0-10352 GCA_041178685.1 Bacteroidota bacterium | reverse complement strand
GTGATAGTGCCCCATGGTTCACCGGCAGGGTTAGAACAGGCGTTTTGTCCACGGTTACCGGCAGAAAACACATAGGTCAGCTGTGGATTATCGTAGGCTAATTGGTCTGCATTGACAGAGTTGGTATTATAATCATTACATCCCTGACTATAACTCGTGGAGGTAATGACGGCTCCAAATAAGTTGAAGAAAATCGGAGAGTCATAAATATGCTCGTAGTTACCAATATCATGTACCAGCAAAGTAGCACCATCGGCCATACCGCGCTTTGTTGGGTCCAGATTCCCGGCTCCTACAGCAATACCGGAAGTCATATCACCGTGATTTCCTCCTGGACCAGTATTATTGATATCGTACATCCGACCTTTAAAGTCAATATGAGGTCCAACTGCACCGTCATCTGCTAAGGAAATAGTAACAGTATCACCATTATAGTTACGACCAAAAGCCATATCTGTATTGATAGCATTACTACGATGCAATGAACGGCCGCGGACATCTTCGGGCTCACCTGCTGGCGTTATTGGTTCTACGTATTTAATGAAAGGCAATGCCACCACATTCGATAGCTTGGCCCGATCAATGCGTAACGAAAATGTTTTGAGAACCGGACGCACAAAGAGCAGTTCAAAGCCGGAGGTCTTAAGCTCATTTTCAATGGCTGCAAAGTTGACGTCCTTATAGAGTTGAACCGTTACATCCAATAAGCCCGGACCGGGTACAGCATAGTTAGGAAAATCACGGTTGTTCAACGAAGTACTCATCTTGGCAGCTGATGGAACTGTTACGATTGTACGAATGGGTAGTCCGGCGATCGTTGTAAAATCAAACGCTTCCGGAATAGAAACAAACCAGGTGTTGAAGGGAACATACGACAGTAAACGAATACCTGCAGCAGTGAGCTGCTCCTTTTCTTGTTGCGTGGCAGGGCGATCAAACTGCAAAAGCCGGTAGTATCTTCCGTCATACACTTCACGTGAAGAAACGGCCGTGATTTTACCCGGCGAGAAATCTAACCTGGTTGTCAGCGTACCCGATTCAAGGTGAATTTTTTCGTTTGAATATTGCGGATGTCCGCCGGCTAAGCAAATAGCCGATATAAAGAAAAATGCGCCTATAGCAGCAACGAATTTGGATGTTTTTAACATAATTTAAAGGTATGTAAATAAAATAACACTCGTCAATAGGATTTGTTGCAAAAGGCTTTATGACAGTTATACGCTAACTTAGCGCCGTCAAAATTGTTACCTGGTAAACGACCGTTTATGTACCGCAATACCCAACACTGGATTGAGACACTGGAGAAAGCCGGTGAGTTAGTACGGATTAAAGAAAAAGTTGATCCTGTTCTTGAAATAACCGAGATAACTGACCGTGTTTCAAAAGTATACGGCCCGGCACTACTCTTTGAAAATACCGGTACCGGATTTCCTGTGCTGATCAATTCGATGGGTACAGAAAAAAGAATGGCGATGGCACTAGGCGTTGAACGGTTAGACGACATAGCTAAAGACATGGAGGACTTGTTTAAGCAGTTGATGTCACCCAAGGAATCAATTCTCGATAAATTAAAATTGCTCCCAAAGTTGGGCTCCATAGCATCCTGGATGCCGAAAGTTGTTAGTGGAAAAGGCTCCTGTCAGGAAGTAATCATTAATAACCCCGATCTCACCAAATTTCCTGTATTGAAATGCTGGCCTGAAGATGGCGGACCTTTTATCACACTTCCGGTAATTCATACCAAAGATCCACATACCGGTATCCGGAACGTAGGTATGTACCGGATGCAAGTCTTTGGACCTACCCTTACCGGAATGCATTGGCACCGTCATAAAGTGAGTGCGCGCCACATGAATGAGTACAAGAAACTAGGTCAAAAAATGCCGGTTGCTGTAGCACTTGGAGGTGATCCGGTATATAGTTATGCGGCTACCGCTCCACTTCCCGATGGCGTCGATGAGTACATGCTCGCCGGCTTCTTACGTAAAAAGAAAGTAGAACTCGTTCAATGTATTACCCAAGACATCCAGGTGCCGGCCGATGCCGATATAATTATTGAAGGTTACGTTGATCCCAACGAAGACTTTATCCTTGAAGGACCATTTGGCGATCATACCGGATATTATTCATTGCCTGACATGTACCCTAAGTTCCATATCACTTGCATTACTCACCGAAAGAACGCAGTTTACCCTGCAACCATCGTTGGAATTCCACCGCAAGAAGATGCATGGATCGGTAAAGCTACCGAGCGGATTTTTTTAGTGCCCATCAAGATGACGATGGTACCGGAAATCGTTGACATGGTTTTACCTATTGAAGGTGTTTTTCATAATCTGGTAATCGTAAAAATCAACAAAGAATATCCAGGACAAGCTTCCAAGGTGATGCACTCACTGTGGGGCGCAGGACAGATGATGTTTACCAAGATGATGGTAATTGTCGATGGTGATGTAAATATTCACGACTCAGCTGCAGTGGCGCAGTATGTCAGTAACCATTTCGACCCACAACAAGATACTTATTTTTCATCAGGCCCGGTCGATGTGCTGGATCACAGCTGCTCAGTGATGGCTTTTGGTGGAAAGATTGGCATTGATGCTACTGCTAAAACTCCTGAAGAGCTTGCCATGCGCGCTGCGGGCAGTGAAAAAAAATTGGTGCTAAAATTTGATGCTGCAAAGTTGAAGGAATTATTTCCTGAGATCACCCAAGTTAACGACTCATTACTGCATCAATCGATTTCTTTGCTATTTGTTTCGATCGAAAAAAACCGGAAAGGTCACGTGAAAGAAATTGCGGAAAAAATGTTCCAACAGGAGATGATGTCGGGTATTAAGACGCTTATATTCCTTGAGCACACTGTGGATCTCAACGATATCGGTGATGCCGTATGGCGTTTTTCCAACAATGTTGATCCCAAACGTGATGCCTTAATAATCTCCTCGTCGGTTGCAGCCGGCACTTCGCATCTCGTAATGGATGGAACCCGGAAAACAAAAGCTTACGACGACTTCCAGCGTGACTGGCCCAATATTCTTGCCTCTGAAGAAAGGACCATCGCAGCTATTGATGCAATGTGGGAACGACTTGGACTTGGCCAATTCATTCCATCGCCATCGTTGAAGTACCGCAAACAGTTGTATGGTGAACGTGCAGTAGCCGAATAAATTAAAATAATTCTTACTACGAAAAAGGCGAGCCATCACGACTCGCCTTTTCAATTTTTATAACATGAGATTAGGAAAGGCCGACGATCTTACCGTCAACCACATCAATATTGAAAGCAGAAGGAACTTCAGGCAGTCCCGGCATTCGAACCATCTCGCCGCAAACAGCGACAATGAAACCTGCGCCACTATTGATCACCAAATCGTCTACGGTAATTGTAAACCCATCGTACACATGAACCTCTTCCGGTTTATCTGTAAACGAGTATTGTGTTTTAGCTATACAAATTGGCAGCGATGAAAGTCCTAAGGCATCAATACGCTTTAGTTTGTTTTTAGCTTTCTTTGAAAGCTGAACGCCATCACCGCCGTAAACACGCTTAACTACTTTCTCAATCTTCAACTGAACAGCATCTTCGGCACCATAAACATGATGAATTTCGGGAGCTTCTGCAGCGGTGAGTTCCACAATTTTCTCTGCCATCTCCACTGCTCCTGCTCCACCTTTTGCATACGCCTCGTTCAGAGCAAAGGCAACAGCACGATCATCACACCATTGTTTCAAGTAGTCGATTTCATCCTGCGGATCCGTATCGAATTTATTCAGTGCCACCAAAACCTTTTGCCCAAAAGAAGTAAGATTATTGATATGACGTTCCAGATTACGAACACCTTTCTTTAAAGCCTCCATATTCGGCTTTTTCAACTCTGCATTTTTCACGCCTCCATGCAAGCGGAACGACTGCAACGTTACAACGAGTACACTCAGCGATGGTGCGATGCCTGCAACACGGCATTTAATATCAAGGAATTTCTCTGCACCAAGATCACTACCAAATCCGGCTTCAGTAATCGCATAGTCGCCATAATGCATGGCGGCTTTGGTGGCCATGATTGAATTGCAACCGTGAGCGATATTAGCAAAAGGCCCGCCGTGAACAAAAGCAGGAGTTCCTTCCAAAGTTTGTACTAAGTTGGGAGATAAGACATCTTTCATCAATGCCATAATTGCACCGCCAACACCAAGTTCTTTAACGGTAAGCGGCGAACCATCGGCCTGGTAGCCCAACAAAATACTTTCAATACGCTCGCGAAGATCCTGCTGATCGTTGGAAAGACACAGTATTGCCATCAACTCCGAAGCAGGTGTGATATCAAAACCGGTTTCCGATGGAATACCATTCTTTTGACCATTCAATCCGGTGATTACATAACGTAGCGAGCGATCATTAACGTCCTGAACACGGCGCCACAAAACTTCTCGAAGCTCTTTATCAGTTCCCTTATTGAAGTAATTAAAATTATCGAGCAGTGCCGATAACGTATTATTAGCAGAAGTTATTGCATGGAAGTCGCCATTGAAATGAAGATTGATATCTTCTGCCGGAGTCACCTGAGATAAACCTCCGCCGGTTGCACCGCCTTTCATTCCGAAAACAGGTCCGAGGGAAGGTTCGCGAAGTGCGAGAACCGCATTCTTACCAATCCTACGCAAACCATCCGCAATACCAATAGAAGTAGTTGTTTTTCCATTACCGGATTTTGTAGGTGTGATGGAGGTAACTAGAATAAGTTTGCTTTTAGCGATCCGCGAAGAATCAAATTCCGGTTTTTCCAGTTTGGCCTTGTAGCGACCGTAAGGAACAAGCTCTTCTTCACGAATGCCAATTTTATTGGCGATTTCAACGATTGGTTTCATACTGCTATTTAGGTAATAATATAATAATTAATGAACGCAAAGAAAGTTATTTACGGAGATATGGATCAACACTCTTTTCCTGTTTTGCAACAAGTTTATCCACCATAAAAGTGCGCTTATCTGAATTCCAAACATAAACTTTTAGATCCAATGAATCGTCAACAGCAGGCAATGTTCGGGCAAGAAACGCCTGCTGCCACTGTCCCGGCTTCTTATTAAAATCATTCAACCGGACATTATCCCATTGAACAGCAGTACCGTTTTTTTCGAATGACAACACCAGCGACTGATTTGCAGTGGTGTCGTCCGAAAGGAACCAAACGGAACAATACATCACTCCAAATTCTGCTTCAGCTATTTTCAATTTCTCCTGAATTCCCGGACCATATTCCATGTCAGGAGAAAACTGCAGCACTCCTGCTCCATCTTTTGAAGTTGGGAAAAAAACTGCTCCGTAACTAACTGATGGATCATCGTAACCCATCGACCATGTTTTAACAACCTGGCTTATTGTATCTGTACCTGATTTTCCAAACAACCACGTCTCAGCGTTGAAATATGATTTACGCTCCACAACTACGGGAAATCGTTGCCGAATGATAGCGTTTATTTCATACGGATGATGATTATTGGTCCAGCCGTAACTAAAATACTCTGATGAAGATGTATCAACCGTTTCACGCAGCCGGACAAGATCGCTAACTGTTTCTACTTTGTAGGAAATCTGCTGTGGCACCTTCGCTGAGCGGGTAAAATAATAATCGATGTATGCCGGATTGATAACGTTAACTACGCAAGGATGAGCGCCATATCTTACATTCCAGTCGGATAAATCTTCAGCCACTTCCTTAAAAACTCCAAAAGGTGGTTTGCTATAATAGTTCTTTCCAAGAATCGTACTCATTCCTCCTACTAACAACACAAAAGTGACCAAGGATAATTTTCGCCAACCGTTGAAATAGCTCTCCGGGACGATGGATAGTATCGCCAATAAAAAGAAAGGAAAGGCAAATAGTAATGTAGAGTATTGCAATGCCGGTGCGCGTAAAACAGAATACGCATAGCCAAGTCCAAAAGAAAACAAGAACCAGAAGATGCCGGCAAAATGAAATTTATTAAAGCTGATTTTAGCCTGTCGATAAAAAAACGAAAAGACAAATAGCTGAAGCAACAAGAACAATAGTAAGAACGAAGAATTCAATGAATTGAATAAGAAATCAATTAAGAAATCAGGCTTAGGAGGAGCGAGCCAGCCGCCAAGATCTCCTGTTTCCATTTGGGTAAAGAAAACTTTTAACTCCAATGCAAAAGAAAGTGCCGAAAGAACACAACAGCTCAAAAAGATGAATCGATCTTTTCCGGCAACATAAAAAAAACCCAGTAATCCCACCGAAAAGATAAATACTACTACAAAATAATGCGTGTGTGCACCGAGCGCCATTGCCAAGGCAAAGAGCAACCAATCTTTGCGTTCTACTTTTTTCCCGGCTCTAATCTGCAATATTATTTTTGTCCAATACAAAACAGTTAATAACGAAAAAAATAAACCAGGACTATACATCCGTGCCAACTGGCTATACAACAGCGGATATTCCAATACTGCAAAAAATGCGGCACCGAGCAATCCGGCGAGCGAGCTAAACCAACATTTACCAATACGCCAAATCAGATAAATACTCCCCAGCGAAAACAGTACAAAAGGCAAACGAAAGATCCAGGCATTGTCACCGAATAATTTCATCCAAACGTAAATAAAGAGCTCAACACCTGCCGGATGATAATCGATCATTACACCTTTATCAATAACTTCAGCAACCGATCCATAGCGAGCGCGTGTCATTGCACTCAATTCATCGTTGCTCAATGAAATTGAACCCAGTTGATAAAAACGCATTGCCGCTGCTGCAAGTAAAATAACCAGCAGAATAAATTTATCGGAATAAAAACGACTATTTACCATAGCTATCGCTGCGTGCAATACTCTTACTATTTCAATCGCTGCCGAACTGCTTCAAACAATAAAATGCCTGCAGCTACAGAGACGTTCAACGAACCAACATTTCCCAACATTGGAATCCGAAGCAATCGATCACAAGTACGAATCATATCATTGGATATTCCATCTTCTTCTGAACCCATTACCACTGCCAGCGGCACTGATAGATCAGCATCAAAATAATTATCTGTTGCTTTTTCAGTAGCCGCAGCCAGCATCACGCCACTTTCCTGTAAATAGAGCGCAGCTTGCTTCAATTCGCGGACTCGACATACAGGAATTCTGTTCAAAGCACCTGCAGAAGTACGAATAGCGTCGGAAGTGACCGATGCAGCACCACGCTGTGGTATTACGATTGCGTGCACGCCGGCGCATTCAGCTGTACGTGCGATTGCGCCAAAGTTGCGAACGTCTGTAATTCTATCGAGCACAAGCAGTAAAGGTGTTACACCGCGCTCAAATAAATCTTGAACTACCTCGTCCAATGGCTGATAAGCTATGGGCGAAATAAACGCAACAATATCCTGGTGATTTTTTCGTGTGAACCGATTCAATTTTTCCAGCGGTACATCTTGCCAGATAACACCGTTCTCCTTAAGCTCTCTTTTCAGATTTTGGATACCATCGCCACGGGCTCCCCGATGAATAAAAACTTTATCCAACTCCTTTCCTGCACGCAAAGCTTCTGCTACCGGATGAATCCCGTAAATCATTTGTTCATCCTCGCGCTGTTCCGGTCCTCGACCGGATGATCGGTAGTTATTCATATCAATACATGGAATTATAAGCTCTTCCCTGCCGCCAGAAGTCGGCAGCACGATACCAGTGTGGCTCGTAAATGGGAGAACGTGTTAATGAAAAATCATTGGGCGTAAATGGATTCTCTACACGCACAAATAATAAGTTAAGTGCCGTAGGACTATTCTCCGTTCCGTAAATCCAAGTCTCGCTATTACTGTAACGGTAAATAACATTCGGCGGACCAAGTACGACATAAATCATCCCTCGATCAGTCTTCCAACCTTCAGTGTAAGAAGAAAACAAACGGTTGGCTAATTGAACACGACCATAGTATTTACGGATAAGTAAACGAGCACGATCCTCGTTACCATTACCGCGCTCCAGCCAATAGCGATCAATAGCTTGCCGCAAAGATGCAGCCGTATCCAACTCATTAAACTCAGCTCTGGTTGTCAGGTAACGCAAAGGATCCAGCATCTGTTGCGTAGATTTAACCTGTGGGTAACCAACAGGAAAGCAAAATAATGTCAATCCATCCTTGCCTGAAGTATCATTTTGAATATGATAGAATCCTTGCTCACTGAAATTTATAGCTCCCGAAATTTTAAAAATACTATCGGGATGGTAGTTGAATGAGCTGCGATTATCGAAGCTGAACGGCGGTGGTGGTAATGGAAAATCCCGCTTGTAGAATTTACACCAGAACTCATGAACAGATGTATCACGGTGAGAGATCGTGAAAGTATCATTCGGAGTAATATAATCACGAAATAAAATCTCGTCATGCGATGTGGAAACGCGGTAAGAATATCGGCTATCGTTTCCGGTAGCTTGAAAACGGTAATAAAATTCCTCTGAACTCCCCTTGAAATTATCCGTCAACGTGATCCGTGCGAGCAGATCGCCAGGCATTGACAAATTAAGATCGTATTGTGCAGTCTTATAACTGCCACGTTCGTCCATTCGAATCGCTGTTGTAAAAGATGACGAGTCGAGGATGGCTGTTGATTCGTAAGATGCCATAATTGCCAAATGCACTCCTAATTCCGCCAGGAAACTATTATCCATTTGACGCGTGAACAACATGTGCTCTGTATTTATACGAACCGCTACTCGTACTACCGAATCATCAATCATCCAAAAAGAAAAATCAGGTGGAGACACCGCTTTTTCATCAGGACGATAATATGCCGCCATATTGCGCGTGTTTAAATCATGCGGAATGACGCAGGAGAAAAAAGATAAAATCAATAAAAACGCGGCGAGTTGGCGCATTTCAGCTTTCCTGTTCTTCAGAAGCCTGTTCCAGTAGACTGGCCGGCAGCTCCTTATTGGTCTTGGCACCCAATTTACGAAGTTCTTCAACGCGCCTGATGACATTTCCAGGCCCCTCGCCTAACTTTCGAATAGCTTCATCGTGGCGGGCTTTGGCTGCATCCATTTTAACACCAACTTCCTTTAAATCCTCCATCATGCCGCGGAACTTATCGTAGAGCGATCCGCCAATTTTAGCAATCTCCAGCGCATTTTTTGTCTGGCGGTCTTGCTTCCACACCGAAGCTATTGTTCTCAGCGTAGCAAAAAGTGTTGAAGGACTCACGAGCACCACACGACGATCCCATGCAAACGTAAAGAGATCTTTGTCTTCCTGTACCGCCAAACCAAACGACGACTCAATAGGAATAAACAATAATACAAAGTCAGGAGTTGAAACACCCGGTAATTGCTGATAAGATTTTTCACTGAGCCCTTTGATGTGAGAACGGATCGATGTCAGATGATCGCGTTTGAACTGTTCGCGATCAGCATCTTCAGTGGCGCTGAGCATTGCTTCATAAGCAACTAGTGACACTTTCGAATCAACAATTATATGCTTGTTATCCGGAAGCCGAACAACTACATCCGGCTGAAAGCGCCGACCTTCTTCATCTGTTAATGGCACTTGTGTATCGTATTCACGACCTTTTTCCAGTCCGGAGCTTTCAAGAATTTTTTCGAGGATGAATTCACCCCAGTTTCCCTGTGCTTTATTATCACCCTTTAAAGCACGGGTCAAATTTCCCGCTTCGACATTGATACGATGATTCAACTCCATCAAATTCTTAATCTCTCCTTTGAGTGAATTGCGCTCTGCTGATTCCTGCTTGTACGCCGCTTCTACCTTTTGTTCGAAATCACGGATCTTTTCTCGCAGCGGAGTAAGTACTCCGTCCATATTAGTACGGTTTTGTTCAACAAACTTCTTACTCTTTTCATCAAGTATCCTGTTGGCCAGATTTTCAAACTCTTTGGTAAAATGCTGTTGGAGATTTTGGACCTCTTGTTTCTGAACGTCGAGTTTTTCACGCAAGAATGTTGACTCCGCCTCGGCCTTAGTTAACGTTGAGGTAAGTTGGTTAACCATTTGGCGTTCTTTCTGGATATCAGCAATGGATTGATCGGCCTGCTGCTGAATTACCTGGATTTTTCCTTGCAGCAAAGCCCGCTCTTGCTCTGCAACTTCGAGTTGTTTACGAACCTCTGCAACAGCTCCATGTCCTGAATTTTTGGCAAATAACCAACCAATAAGAGCTCCGGCAACTAATCCTGCAGCTAAAAAGACAAACATCATGGTGTAAATCCTATTTTTGTAAAAATACAATTTCCCGATGGGATCGCGAAAGGAAAATTAAGAATGAAAAAACTATTAAAATCACCTGTTCCGTATCTAATTTTGACTCAAGTTGTCATTTTTATAAGCACTTTT
>JBEGUX010000156.1:0-6573 GCA_041178685.1 Bacteroidota bacterium | reverse complement strand
AACCAGACATCTTGAAAGATAAGTTCTCCATTGATTGAATCTGCTGAGCGATTTTCAGTTGAAGTAATCTGTTCATTTGTATCCAAAAGCCGGAGTACGCGCTCGCTGCTGACCATTCCCATTTGGAGTGTATTAAACTTATCGGCCAATTCGCGAATCGGACGAAACAGCATGTTGATGTACATGATGAATGCAATAACATTTCCTATCGAAACCTGATGCACGAGCACGGCTTTTGAGCCCCACCAGACGAGTAATCCGATACTTACGGCGGTCAATAACTCCACGACCGGATAAAAAATAGAATAATACCAGACCGATTTGATGTGCGCCTTCATGTGGCGCTTATTTATTTTTTGAAATCGTTTGTACTCCTCTTCCTCTCTGTTAAAAATTTGGACAACACTCATACCCGTGATGTGTTCCTGCATAAAAGTGTTTAGTGCAGCAACTTCGGTGCGAACTTCCCGAAATGCTTCTTTAATACCGTTTTTGAAAACGGAAGTCGCCATCAGCAGAAACGGAACTGTCGACAAACTAATCAGCGCCAGTCGCCAGTCGATTACAAACATGAAGATGACAATGAACAACAGTTGCAATAAGTCGCCAATGATAACGATGAGTCCTTCGCTGAAAATATCGGCAATGGTTTCGAGGTCACTTATAGTACGAGTAATGAGTGTGCCAATCGGTGTCTTATCAAAGAACTTTAAGCGAAAACCTGTGATATGACGAAAAAGATTAATACGCATATCTCGCACGACTAGTTGGCCAATACGATTGGTTAAAAAGGTATTGAAATATTGAACGATGGATTGGAAAATCAGCAGCGACAACAGCAGGATAGTCATCCATAAAAGTCCATTGTAATTTCCTTTAGAAATGAAATTGTCGATGGTGAACTGTATCAACCATGGTCTCACCGGTGACAGCACTGCCAACAGCAAGGTGAGTACCACACTTATCCGGAAGACAGTACGATAAGGACGGACAAGACTGAATATTCTTTGTATAACTGGCCAGTCGAGTGCTTTTCCGGAAACAGAGCGATCAGCCATACTTATTGGGAGACAACAAATGGATAATCAACTTTGGTGAGGAAGAGTCCGTTAGCAGGAACAGATGCACCCGCTTCCGACCGATCGCCGGAATTGAGGATTTGAGAAAACTCGGAAAGGGATAACTTCCCTTCGCCTACTTCGAGTAAAGTGCCAACAACTGCGCGCACCATATTCCTTAGAAATCGATTGGCGGAGATGGTAAAAACAAGTTTATATCCAGATTTTTTCCATTCGGCTTCCGTAACGGTACATTCGGTTCCGTTTTGCGAGCCGCCCATTTTATTGAAGCAAGCAAAATCACGGTGTTGTAAAAGAAGAGCAGCAGCCTGGTTCATCGTATCCAAATCCAGCGGCTTGAAAAAGTGAAAGGCATAATCTCGTTCGAAGGCTTCTTTCCGGTCGCATATATGGTATTCGTATGTCCGTGATGTGGCATCGAAACGTGCGTGAGCAGTTTCATGTACTGCAAAAACCTGATAAACCGAGATGTCATAGGGTAAGAGCGCATTAAAGGCATGAAGAAATCTGCTGATATCGTTGATAGGTTCGGAACAGTCGAAATGAGCATAGAAGTTGCGGGCATGAACACCGGTATCGGTTCGACCGCAACCTGTAGTTTCCACATTTTCTTTAACAAGAATTGTCAGCGCTTTGTTTAAGAGCTCCTGAACCGTGATGGCATTCGTTTGAATTTGCCAACCGTGATAAGCTCCGCCGTCGTAAGCCAGGTGAATAAAGTAACGCACCATGGCGCAAAGTTACGATAATAAAACCGGTTATTCCGGATAATCGATACGCGCGTGGTACATACTCATCAACATCTTTTTGAAGATCTTGCGTATGTCGCGTATGTCGCGCAACGTGATTGGTGCATTATCGTACTGACCGCTTTCCATCTGATGGTCAATGATTCCGTCCACTAATTTATCAATCGCTTCCGGCTCAGCGGATTTAAGACTTCGCGAAGCGGCTTCAACGGAGTCGGCCATCATCAAGACTGCCGTTTCCTTTGAATACGGTAATGGTCCTGGATAGCGAAATAACTCTTCGTCAGGAACTTTTTCCGGAAAATTTTTCAGATACGACTGGTAGAAATATTGAAGCCTGGAAGTTCCGTGGTGCGTCCGGATAAAATCGATGATAACATCAGGAACTTTAGCTTTGCGTGCTTTTTCTACGCCTTTGATTACATGGCTTTTGATGACGCGCGCACTCTCTTCGAATGAAAGTTCATCGTGAGGATTGAAATGATTATTCTGGTTTTCGATGAAGTAATTGGCCATGTCTGCTTTACCGATATCGTGGTACATCGCTCCTGCTCTCACCAGCATTGCATTACCGCCAATTTTAAAGACAGCAGCTTCTGCCAGATTAGCGACCTGCATAGAATGCTGAAAAGTGCCGGGAGCTTTCATCGCCAGTTCCCGCAATAAAGGTGAATTTGAATCGGCCAGTTCCATCAGGGAAACATCCGACATGTAGCCAAAGGATTTCTCGACGACAAATATTAATGGAAAGGCGAACAACGTGATCAATGAATTACCGAGAAACCATCGAAGATTGAACCAGTCTATCTCCCGAAAATTCGCTTCGTGTAGGATGGCAATACCGGTAAAAGCTACGGAGTAGGAAAGAAAAATCATAAACACCGAGATGAAAAACTGAACACGACGGCTCATGCTTACAATCGTAAAAATGGCTACCATGCCCGCAATGGTATGAATGAACATATATTCAAAGCCGTTGGGAACTTCAAATCCCAAAATCAATAGTGTTACAATGTGTGTAAACAGAGCGGTCCGCGTGTCATAAAATGCTCTTACAACGATGGGGAGAATACAAACCGGGGCTAGATAAATATCAAATTGATCTAACTTGAGAATCCATAAAAACATCCAGCAAATTGCCACGATGAGCATCATGAGCAACGTGATCCTGGAATTGTCGTCGTACATTTCACGGCGAAATAAAAAGAGGAAAGTGATCAATATTCCTATAGCAAGAGCGACAAGAATAAAATGACCTAAAAAGAGCATCCACTTTGAAGATCCGGACAATTCCTGGTTCTTCATTTCCAGACGAAGCGACTCCAGTTTACGGTTTTTATTATCATCCACGACTTCTCCTTTTAGGATGATCACTTCTCCTTGCTGAACTAGTCCGCGATTCAAGGAAATCTGATCGACCAGTTGCCGTGACCAGTTGCGCGTGGCTTGGTCGTCGTAAATTACATTATGTGCAAGGCAATTTTCGAGAACAGGTCCGAGAATACTTCGGTCGTCATCGGACATTGAATCAATGGCAGCGCTTAATTTTTCAAGGGCTGTTCGGACGGTTAGGAATTCGTTGGTGTAATGCTCTTCAGCGACATTGTTACGGATTACCGTAATCATTCCCTCGCGATGATCAATATCCTGATTGGTAGCGACGAGAATAACACCTTGCTTGTAGATTTCCCGCAGGAGTTCTTTGCCAATTTTTATCTGTTGTTCCCGCGTTGGCTTTTTATCTTTTTTTGACTTATCAGAGGAAGTTTCTTGTGCAGCTCCCATCAACTCCTGCTCCAACTGTTTTTCTTTTTGGATAATCAGCTGATCATCGTAGCGATAGTAAGGATGCGCATTTTTTAAAACTGCCGCTTTCTCTTCGTTTAATTCCGCTTCTGATTTGGCTATTGGAAAACTAAAAGGTGCTATAAGATTGTCGTAACCCCAAGGTTTTCCGGCCTCAAAATTATAATTGAACGAAGTTCCTTTTGGTAAGGCGATTACGATACACAAAACTGCAATCAGAATGATTACATATTTGAAGACATTTTCGTGCCGGTTGGATAGACGGGTGAAAATTCGGCGCATGGAAATTAGAAGTCGTTAAAAGCACTACAATTACTTAAATATAGCTTAAAAATCGTATAGAAGGATGGGTAAAATATCAACACGTTAATTCGCAAACCTTTCGTCATAAATCGTATTTTTGCAGGAAATCATGTAATTGAAAAGTAGTTTATGAAAGACGTTTATATTGTTTCTGCTCAACGTACTCCTATTGGAAATTTCGGTGGAGTTTTATCGTCCTTATCCGCTCCACAGCTTGGTAGTCATGCCATTCGTGCAGCTTTAGAAAAGATCAACCTTGATCCCAAGCACATTGAGGAAGTATATTTTGGCAATGTAATTTCTGCCGGTGTTGGCCAGGCGCCTGTTACGCAGGCATCGATCGGTGCCGGTATACCCAATACCATTCCCGGAACAACTGTGAATAAAGTTTGTGCTTCCGGTATGAAGTCCGTTATGCTTGGTGCATTATCAATTATGACCGGCGAACGCGACTGTATCGTTGCCGGCGGAATGGAAAGCATGAGTAATATCCCATATTACCTGGAAAAGGCACGAAACGGATACAAACTGGGCCATGGAACTTTGGTGGATGGACTTGTAAAGGATGGATTATGGGATGTTTACAAGGATTATCATATGGGGAATGCAGCGGAGTTATGTGCTGCCGATTGCAAGATCTCCCGTGAGGATCAGGATGCTTATGCCTTGGAATCGTACCGTCGCTCGAATGAAGCTTACAAGCATGGTAAATTTTCTTCGGAAATTGCTCCGATAAGCATTCCTGTTCGAGGAAAAGATCCGGTTGTTGTGTCTGAAGACGAAGAATATAAAAACCTTCGTGCCGATAAAGTCCCCGGTTTGAAACCTGCTTTCCAGAAAGATGGAACGGTTACTGCTGCCAATGCTTCCAAGTTGAACGATGGTGCAGCGGCTTTGGTGTTGATGAGTAAAGAAAAGATGGAGGCGCTTGGACTGAAGCCTATAGCGCGTATACTTTCTTTCGCAGATGCGCAGCAAGCGCCAGAATGGTTTACTACAGCTCCAGCAAAAGCGATGCCTATCGCTATTGAGAAAGCCGGTTTGAAGATGGAACAAATTGATTTCTTCGAAATAAATGAAGCGTTCTCGGTGGTTTCTATTGCCAACAATCAACTGATGAAGCTCGACTCTAACAAGGTAAATATTTACGGAGGTGCAGTTTCGCTCGGTCATCCGCTCGGGGCTTCCGGCGCAAGAATTATAGTTACGTTACTAAGCGTTTTACAGCAGGAGGGTGGTAAATATGGAGCTGCCGGAATTTGTAACGGTGGTGGCGGTGCCAGCGCTATTGTTGTTGAACGAATTAGTTAATCCCAACTGATAATCCCTATGATTGCTATTTGTCCCCTCTCCATTGTTCCGGTTCGCAAGGAACCTTCCGACCGGAGTGAATTGACGACACAATTGTTGTTGGGAGATTTGGTGGAAGTGCTTTCAGCGCAAGGAAATTGGAGGGAGATCAGGATTCTGGATGATAACTATACCGGCTGGGTTGATGCGAAGCAGGTGGAAGTCCTCTCGGACGATGATGCCTTACTTTTGAGTTCTTCAACTTTTGTGCTTTGTGCTGAAACGATGCATACTGCGACTTGTTCCAAGGGCGGTTATCTTAATGTTGTTATCGGTAGCCGGCTACCGCATTATCATGAAAAGGAGTTTTCGATGAACGATTGTCTTTTCCTGTTTGCCGGAAAAGTAACAACTCCTACCCGTCCCACTTCAGCGGGTATTGTTGACTGTGCCAAACAATATTTGCATGCTCCCTATTTGTGGGGAGGAAAAAGTCCCTTCGGCGTCGACTGCTCCGGATTCACGCAGATGGTGTATAAAATGAATGGCATTTCATTGCCGAGAGATGCCTGGCAGCAAGCATTAACTGGCGAGCCGGTGGAATTGCATGAACTTTCACGTGCCGGTGATCTGGCTTTTTTTACGAATGATCAAGGAAAAGTAGTCCATGTCGGTTTGATGCTGGATGAAGATTATATCATACATGCGAGCGGCCAGGTTAGAATTGATACGTTGGATAAAGAGGGTATTGTACGGGCTACCGATGGTGTACGAACACATCGCTTGAGTTCGAAGCGGCGTTTTTTTTAGATTCTAATTAGTTCAAAGTTTGAAAGTTCAAAGTTTAAAGGAATTATTTCAAGAGTCAACGGGCGCTTCGACCCTGTATCGTATGATACAGGGTCGAAGTGCACTTATTAAATTCTGCACTCTTAATTATTAATTAAGCTGTGCTTTCAACGGATTGCTTCCGGAATTTTTTTTGAAAACATCATCCCAGTCGATAGCTGTTCCAATGGAAATGTACATCAGTTGGCTAGGTGAAGAATCGTATAGCAACGTATTACCTGTCGATGAAACATTAATTCCTTTATTATTCTCTTTCAGGAAGTCATTCAGGTAATAACGGAAACGGATGAATTGTCCTTTCGGGAAATTGATTTCTGCAAAAACAGATGTATTAAGCAGGTTTGAATTATTAGAAAACCACTCGCTGTATTTGTCTTTACTGTTGTTGTAAAATACTTTTTGCTTGTAGTTGAAGAACAATTCCAATTCACCACCTAATGCGATATAAAAGTTCTTGCTCATTGAGCCAATCTTGATCGCTAATGGAATTCCCAAGG
>JBEGUX010000155.1:0-6599 GCA_041178685.1 Bacteroidota bacterium | reverse complement strand
TAAAAAACTGATGCTGGCATTTGCAATTGCTGTTACTGGCGTAATTCTCCTGGATCGTCCGGTAACCAAAGCGACACAACACTCACAAAAAAATCAAATCATAGGAACGCTAATTGCCATCTGCGCTGCAACATGCTGGGCCATAGCCAACCTGGGATTCAAAACATCCATTCCTGAATTGGGCATTTATAGTTTTTGCTTTTTGCAGGAAGCTACAGTGTTGCTAATTTCAGGTTCTGCCATGCTTATAAATCGCTCCTACTATCCACCAACAAACAAAGACCACTTACTTATTTTCTTCATTGCTGCGCTGACTATCGTTGGTGTAATATTTAATAACCTCGGAATGAATCAGCTTCCTTTAAATTTATTTAGCTTATTGGTTTTGGCTCAACCCCTGACAACTTTCTTGGTAGCCTACGGCTGGCTCAAAGAGCGGCCAACAAAAGTACAATGGGTGGGAAGCGCTCTTCTTCTCACCGGGGTGTATTTGGGAATCGCTTAGTAAGCTCTACGGCTTAACTGTAATTCCAGTGTAAACATTCAGCACGGTGAGCTGTTAATCTAATTATCCTGCAAAAATCACTACCTTTACACCATGGATGCTACCACAATCATCAACATTTTGGCCTTTTTAAGCACCTATTTTGCAATGGAGGGTGTGGCCTGGTTGACCCATAAATACGTAATGCACGGATTTCTTTGGTCTCTCCACGAAAGTCATCATCGTCCTCGTCATGGTATTTTTGAAAAAAACGACTTTTTCTTCCTCTTTTATGCTACCATCGCCATGATTCTGATGTATTTCGGATGGGAAAACCTGGATTACCGTTTCTGGATGGGCATTGGCGTTACCGCCTACGGATTTACCTATTTTGTATTGCACGATATTTTCATTCATCGCCGGGCAAAATTCCTCGATAAACTCGACTCCCGGTATTTTCGCGCAATGCGTAAAGCACACAAGGTTCACCACAAGAAAATGGGAAAAGAGGAAGGAGAAGAGTTCGGATTGCTGCTCTTTAAAAAAGAGCAC
Source organism: Bacteroidota bacterium (assembly GCA_041178685.1). Taxonomy (GTDB): domain Bacteria; phylum Bacteroidota; class Bacteroidia; order AKYH767-A; family 2013-40CM-41-45; genus Pollutiaquabacter. Next base: position 5,563 of record JBEGUX010000155.1, on the reverse strand, counting down.
TATCATTCGACCAATTCCTGAACATTCATTCGCTCCCAAGTGTTCTTTGCGTAAACCAATCTCCTCATGGATAAGAAAGTTCTCATAATAGGCACCGGACTGGGTGCTTTAGCAACGGCTTTACGTCTCTCTACACGTGGCTACAAAGTTGAAATGGTGGAGCGTTACCACCGTGCAGGCGGCCGCCTCAATCTGTTGCAAAAAGACGGTTTCACCTTCGATGTTGGCCCTTCCTTCTTTAGCATGAGTTATGAGTTTACAGAACTCTTTAAAGATTGTGGCATTCCTAACCCGCTGCAATTAGAAGAACTCAATCCGGTTTACTCGGTCAACTTCGCTCACCGCGATAAACCATTTTACATTTATAAAGACCTCGACAAACTAGCGCGTGAATTTGATGGATTGGAAACGGACTTCGAACCGAAGATCCGCAAATACATCGGCACCGCTAAAAAGCTCTTTCACGATACGGAAGATATCGTCATCCGCCGTAACTTCAATTCCAAACTCGATTACCTGATGCAACTTACGCGCGTTCCTGTTAAGCACGCGCCCATGATGTTCCGATCCATGTGGAAAGAACTGGATGGAATTTTTTCATCCGAAGAAGCTAAGGTCATCTTTTCGCTGGTAGCATTTTTTCTAGGATCCACGCCTTTCCAAACTCCTGCTGTATACAGCCTGCTCAATTACACCGAACTCGAACACGACGGCTATTGGAACGTAAAAGGCGGAATGTATAAGATTGTTGAAGAGCTTGTAAAATTACTCGAAGCTCGCGGTGTTAAAATCCACTACAACACAGAGATTGAACGTGTATCGGCAAGTAATGGAAAGATAGATGCTTTTGTTGACAATTCCGGCAAACGCTGGAGCGCCGACTTATACGTTTGCAACAGTGATGCTGCGTCTTTCCGAGGAACAGTACTCAACCGCAAACGCTATTCTGTAGAGAAGCTCGACAGCATGGAGTGGACACTTTCTCCATTCACTATTTACCTTGGCGTTAAAGGGAAACTGGACAATCTGATTCATCACAATTATTTCCTGGGTAATAATTTCAAGCAATACGCTGATACTATTTTTAAAACATCAGTAGCTCCGGAAAAGCCGTATTACTACGTGAACGTAAGCAGTAAATCAAATCCTGCTTGTGCTCCTGAAGGACACGAAAATGTTTTCATCCTTTGCCCAGTCCCTGATTTACGCTACAAGCCGGACTGGAGCGATTCAGAAAAGCTGGCAGACACGATCCTTGAAGACCTTTCGCAACGAACCGGATTTGATTTCAAAGCAAATCGTGTTACACAGACGATTATGACGCCAATCGATTGGAAAGATGCCTTTAATTTATACCGTGGTAGCGGCCTTGGACTAGCGCACGGATTAAACCAAGTCGGTGGGTTCCGTCCTTCTAACAAAGACGAAGAATTCAATAATTTGTATTATGTTGGTGCCAGCACAACACCGGGAACCGGCCTTCCAATGGTCGTCATCAGTTCTCGACTGGCTACTGAACGAATAGAAAAAGAACATGGATCTGTATACGCAAACGTCGTATAAGCTCAGTAAGATCATCACGAGGGATTACAGCACATCCTTCTCGCTGGGTATTCATATGCTGAGCCGTAAACATCATGCGGCTATTTATGCGATCTATGGATTTGTGCGCTTGGCCGATGAAATTGTAGATACGTTTCACGATAAGGATAAGAACGAACTTCTACAGCGTTTCAAACTTGAAACGGATCGGGCCTTGTCAGAACGGATCAGTACTAATACTGTACTGCATGCTTTTCAGGATACTGTACATCGTTACCGTATCGATAGATCCTATATCGATGCTTTCTTACACAGCATGGAGATGGATCTAAATCCTGTAACTTATACGGATGAAAAGTACAACGAATACATTTTTGGTTCGGCCGAAGTTGTAGGGTTGATGTGCCTTCGCGTTTTCTGTGATGGACAAGATGCGCTCTTCGATTCGCTGCTCCCTCCTGCCCGTAAATTAGGCGCTGCTTTTCAAAAAGTAAATTTCCTCCGCGATCTCAAAAGCGATTACGTAGAACGCGGTCGGGTTTATTTTCCGGAAGTCGACTTCAATGCATTTACAATAAACGATAAAGCTACTATCGAAGCCGATATCCAGCGTGACTTTGATGATGCCTACGAAGGGATAAAACGGTTGCCTCGTGGCTCGCGACTTGGCGTGATGGTTGCTTATATTTACTATCTCGCTTTATTCAGAAAAATAAAACAATTACCGGCACAACGCATCCAACACGAACGAATCCGTATACCGAATCTTCAAAAGATGTTTTTGCTGGCGCAAACTTGGCTGAAATACAACTTGCGACTGATCTGAAGATGTCACTCCGTATTTTCATTTGCGGCCTCTTGTTTTTCGCAACAGCAATTGCCGAAACGCCCTCGTTGCTTGCATTACGCGCTGATTTTAAAAAGGCTGCAGATGATGAAGCTGCAGCCAATGCGCTATACGAAAAATTACAACGGGCAACACCCAAAACACCATTGATCACCGGTTATATGGCAGCAACAGAAACAATTCTGGCCAAACACGCATTCCTTCCCACCTCAAAATACAGCTGGTGTAAAAAAGGAATTAATCGTTTTAAGGAAGCAGTTGCAGCGGACCCTGAAAACCTGGAAATTCGTTATCTACGCATTGCAGTGGAAGCTAATTTGCCCGGATTTCTGAATATGAGCGGTGACGTTTCCACTGACAAACAAAAAATTCTCACCCTGTTACCGCTCTCAACGGATAAGTCGTTGAATAAAGATGTGGCAGGTTTCCTGATTAAACAGCACCTTTGCACTGCAGCAGAGGAATCTGCGCTGAAAAAACACCTGTATTAATCACCGTGGAAAAGTACACGTACTTGCTATTGAACATCGGATCCATTCTGATACCGTTTATATTTTCCTTTGAAAAACGGCTTCGTTTTGTCAAAGAGTGGCCTTCGCTTCTACCTGCATTATTGATTACGGCCATTTTCTTTATTATTTGGGATCATTTTTTAACGATTTGGGGTGTTTGGGGCTTTAACCCAACTTACATTACAGGAACATGGATATGGGATCTTCCATTGGAAGAATGGATGTTTTTTATCTGTATTCCCTATGCATGCATGTTTACCTACGGATCACTCAATATCCTTCTTCCGAGGGATCCGTTTCAAAAATATGCGCAAAACATTACGGCTGTCTGGATTGTTATTTTGGTAGTAGTCGTTGGATTCAATACCGACAAGCTGTATACCGGAATAAAGTTATCGTTGACTGCAGGCTTATTGCTCTACGTTTACTTTCGTCGATATACCTGGTTAGGGAAATTCTACCGCGCCTATTTTGTCAGTCTTATTCCGTTTTTTATTGTTAATGGAGTATTGACAAAATTACCAGTGGTGATGTACAATGATGCCGAAAATTTGGGCATTCGAATTGTTTCCATTCCGGTTGAGGACACGCAGTATACACTTCTGATGCTGTTGATGAATACGGTGCTATTTGAATATTTCAAAGAAAAGCGAAACAGTGCGCATTCCAACCAAGACATCTTCTCTACAGCTCAGCGTCACCATTGATGCTCAATCGGGTTTCTGTTTCGGCGTGGTCTATGCCATACAGCTGGCAGAAGAAGTACTTAACGAAACCGGAAAACTATATTGTCTCGGCGACATCGTTCATAACGATGAAGAAATTGAACGTCTTCGAAAAAAAGGTTTAATCATCATACAGCACGAGGATTTAAAAAACCTCCGGGACGAAAAAGTATTGATCCGCGCACACGGTGAGCCTCCTTCCACCTACCAATTAGCCATCGAAAACAATTTGACATTGATAGATGCATCTTGTCCGGTGGTATTGAAACTTCAAAATCGCGTTAAGCAATCTGCCGACGAACACAAGCCGGTGTACATTTACGGCAAACGCGGCCATGCCGAAGTGGAAGGATTAATTGGGCAGGTTGGCAAGTCAGCTGTCGTATTTCAGGATATTAATGAACTCGATACTGCGTCAATGCCCAAGCACATCGCTTTGTACAGTCAGACGACAAAGAGCACCGAGAAATTCTATGCTATCTACGATCAGCTTACACAGCAGGGTATTGATGTGGAACTTAACGACACCACCTGTCGACAGGTCTCTAACCGCGACCAGCAGTTACCAGCATTTGCAAGTTCGTTTGACAAGATCATATTTGTCTCAGGCGTAAAATCATCGAATGGAAAAGTGTTGTACGATGTTTGTAAAAAGACCAATCCCAACACTTACTTTGTTTCTAGCGGCAATCAGGTCGAGCCGGAGTGGTTTAATCCAGGCGATACGGTGGGAATCTGCGGTGCAACATCAACTCCGATGTGGCTGATGGAGCAAATTCGAGATCAGTTGGAAAATTATTAATAGGCTGCGAATTGGATATAAATGAAAAACCCCGGTGAGGCCGGGGTTTTTCTATTGACGGGGGCACGCTATTAGTATTCCCACATATCATGCTCCAAATTAGTAATCTCGTCTTTGATTTTCTCGGATTCAAGTAGTGCATTCAAGCCCGACTTGTAATCTTCAATACGACGGTCAAATACGTTTGACTCTTTATAGATGTAGCTGGAGAAAAGTCTTTTCTGAAAGATGTCATCAAACGAGCGACGCTCTGAGTCATTATAACGGTTGAAAGTTTCTGTGTTAGCAAAGAGCTGACGGGCTTCAGGATAATAGATCCAGAAGAGCGAAATACGCTGATTACCTTCACGTACGTTACCGTTTTCGTCAACCGCGAAAACCAGCGGAGAAAGTCCGATGATACGAACCTCCATGACGGAGCGCTGCTTATCAAAGAACCAGTCTTCCTTTACACGATAGCCTATCACTTTATCACGGGAGAACTCTCTCGCAATAATGGTATCGTACTCGTCATAAGGAGGATCAGGACGCATCATTTTCATGGTGTCTGTACGAGCTCCTCCACGAGCTTTGATCTCCTTCAGGGTAATGGGCGAAGTAAACTCATCGTCCTGAAAGCTGTAAGCCGTCAACGAACCTTCTTCGATAGCATCCATCATGACGTCAATGAGACTTTTACGATCTCTTGTCTGTTCAGATTCAGGATAACGCAAAGGCAGATTGATCTTTTCGGAGAGATCGATTACACGCCATATACGTTTGCTCCACATTACATCCGCTTCGCGGAGGTATGGATAAGCCAACGGAGTACGTGTTGCCGTATGCTCTTTCACATAGACACCATCCAGCACGTTCTGTGCGAAGATTGGTGATGCAAACCCGATGGCGAGGAGCAGGAAGCAGATTCTGGTTTTCATGATACTAGCTTTTTAAGCGCACTTTTGATATTACTGAATGGTGAAGGCAAGTGCCGGCAGGTTACGTGTCGTTTGATCCGAACCAGAAGCCATCTTAGCCTTGATGTATTCGAAGAAGATTTTATCACCGGCACGAACTTTAGCCAATGCGTCGCGCATTTGTGGCGTAAGCTGGTTACCGGATCCTTCAAATTCCATAAGATCACGGCCTTTACCAG
>JBEGUX010000154.1:0-4085 GCA_041178685.1 Bacteroidota bacterium | reverse complement strand
CCAGTGCTTGTACAGAAATATCTATGGCTTTAACGTGCCATTCCGGACGAGCGAGCTGGAAAGAAATCGGGATACAACCGCTGCCCGTTCCAAGATCAATCAAATGTCCGGCAGATTGTCCTGAAGTGGATTCCAGCATCCATTCTACCAACTCTTCTGTTTCCGGACGCGGAATCAACACATTAGTATCGACAAAGAAAGTTCTGCCAAGAAAAGGCGCTTCTTGAAGTACATATTGCACCGGCTCATTTTTTTCGAGCCGTTCCAGATAACTCATTAATTGCCCCTCTATTTCTTGGGATATCTCCTCATCCCGTTGCAGTACCATATCACTTCGACGCAACCCCAGAACATGTTCGAAGACACGTGCGGTAATGGTGCGCGCCTCCTCTGATTCCATGATAAAGCTCAGCCGGTAATGGTAAGCTGAAGTGATTTCCCGCAGTAACATTTTCCAAAGATACGAATAGACTTGCGAGTGGCTTAATTGATTAACTTTGAAACATGGTGAAAGACGAATTATTCATGCAGCGCTGCATTGAACTAGCCGCCAACGGGCTGGGACACGTCGCACCAAATCCATTAGTGGGAAGCATAGTTGTTCACGAAGGAAAAATCGTCGGCGAAGGCTATCATCAACATTTTGGCGGTCCGCATGCAGAAGTCCATGCTATTCGCGATGCGCTCCACAAAATTTCCGAAGAGCAATTGCGGGAATCGACGTTGTATGTGAACCTGGAACCATGTTCACACCATGGTAAAACACCGCCGTGTGCCTCGCTAATTATTTCGCGTGGAATCCCTAAAGTAGTAATTGGAAATACGGATCCTTTTGAACAAGTAAATGGCAACGGCATCCGACTGCTCAACGAAGCCGGCATCCAAGTGAAAACAGGAATCCTGGGAAAGGAATCAGCCGAATTGAATCGGCGATTTTTCACCTTTCAGACGAAAAAACGTCCGTATATTATTCTAAAGTACGCTCAGACTGCTGATCGGTTCATTGCCCCCGAATTTCCGGATCCGGAGAAGCGATGGATTTCCAACGAGTTGTCCAAACAACTAGTACATAAATGGCGCACCGAAGAGCCGGGAATTATGGTTGGTGCCGCCACTGCACTCAACGACAACCCGCAACTTACTGCCAGACTTCACCACGGAAAAAATCCTACCCGCATCATAATCGACCGACAAGGAAGACTACCGCTGGGACTTAGAATCTTTGACGGAGAAGTGGAAACATTAATTTTCACTACTGTTCACCGAAGCGGCGGACGCAATTATGAATTTATCGCATTGAACGATGATGATCAATTTGCCGAGAATATGCTGAGCGAGTTGCACCGTCGATCTATTCAAAGTATACTAGTAGAAGGCGGTCGACAATTACTTAATCTCTTGATTCGTAAAAACATTTGGGACGAAGCGCGGATATTCACCGCTCCGCAAACGTTTGGCAACGGGATTCCATCGCCGGACATTACAGGAATTACCGTAGAAGAATTACAACTGGAAAACAACTTATTGACTGTATTGAAACCTTATTGATGAAATCAGACTACTCCTTATTAAAGGAATTGTGCGCCGTGCGCGCTGCTTCAGGATCCGAACGCCGGATGACCGACTTTGTATTATCCTACATTAGAGAACATCAGAAAGATTGGAAAAAGCAGCCGCAGATTTTTGAAGGCGATGATTTTCAGGACTGTATCGTATTGGTGTTTGGTGAACCACGGACAGCTGTTTTTGCTCATCTGGATTCCATCGGATTTACCGTTCGTTATAATAATCAGCTGGTTAAAATTGGTGCGCCGCATGTACAAAGTGGACTAAAACTCGTTGGCGAAGATCTGCAAGGTGAAATCAATTGCGAAATTGAATTCGACGAAGATCGTGGCATCACCTGTAAAGCGGAGCGTGACATTGAACGCGGAACCGTGCTCACCTTTGAACCCAATTGGCGGGAAACAGAAGAAACGGTTCAATGTTGTTACATGGACAATCGACTGGGAGTTTGGAATGCCCTCGAGCTTTGCAAGACACTGGAAAATGGTGCCATCGTTTTCTCCTGTTGGGAAGAACATGGAGGAGGCAGCGTTCCTTATCTTACTAAATTCCTCTACGAAAAGTATCGGATTCGTCAGGCGTTAATAAGTGATATCACCTGGGTGACGGAAGGAGTTCCTGCCGGCAAAGGAGTTGTCATCTCGTTACGCGATTCCGGTTTGCCACGAAGAAGTTTTGTAGAGAAAATAATTGCATCAGCGCGCCAAAGCGGTATTCCATTTCAACTTGAAGTAGAAGGATCCGGCGGAAGTGATGGCACTGAATTACAAAAACAGCCCTATCCGATTGATTGGTGCTTTATTGGTGCACCGGAAGATCATGTACACACACCGGATGAAATCGTGCACAAGCGCGATATCGAGGCCATGGTTGAATTATACCGTTGGCTGATGGAGAAATTGTAATCGAAGTTACGATCTGTTATTGGCTTAAAAGTACTTTCGCCAGGCTTCCAGAATATTATTTGGAATGACGGTTGGTTTGCCGGTCTCTTTATTAATGAACACCAATGTGGTGGAAGCAACGGTAATGACTTCACCGGCAGGATTCAGTACTTCGTAATCGAATTTAATACGAGCGCCGGGTAATTCTGGAATTGTTGTACGAATCGTCAATTCATCGTCGTAATACGCCGGACGACGATAACGAATCGTAAAATCCAGAACGGGCAATAAGATACCGCTATCCTCGAGCGAACGATAACTGAAACCTAATTCGCGCAACGCTTCGACGCGAGCCACTTCAAAATAGGTAGCGTAATTCCCGTAGTAGACATAGCCCATCCGATCTGTTTCGGCGTAGCGGACTCTGATTTTGGTTTCAGTTTTATACATAAGGGATATTTGCGACACAGCGAAGATAGTAAGTAACTTTTTCTATACTTGCACCCCTGTTTATTTTTTGGTTGCTTTTTGTGATTGAAAAATGATAATCGTATCTTGAAGTGCAGATGATAAAGTACGCGCCCTACTCACTACGTTTACTTCTGGTACTGACGGTGTTCAGTTTCGGCTGTTCAGTCAGGGAAGTTTCGCGCGTTCAAACGCAGCAATACGTGATGAGCGATTCATTATTTGCTGTCATCGATTCCGGAATCTATAAGATGGCCGATGTTTACCGCAAACAATTAACGAAGCAAATGCAGGAGGTTCTATGCACCAGCGCCGTGGTAATGGAAAAAGGAAATCCGGAAAGCGTGCTGGGCAACTTTGTCACTGATGTTTGTTTGCAGGAAGGAAATTTGACTGTTGCGAATTGGAATTCACCTTCCGATTCCGTGAAGCGAGCTGACTTTATCATTTTGAATAGTGGCGGCTTACGAAAACCACTACCAAAAGGACGAATTACGTTGGGCGATTTGTATGAAGTAATGCCATTTGAAAATCAATTAGTTCTTTTGACATGTTCCGGTACATTGGTACAACAAATTGCCGATTTCATTGCCTCCAAAGGTGGAACACCTGTTTCGGGCATTCGATTTCAAATTGATAAATCGACCGGAAAGGCGGTGGCAATCACGATTAATGGAATTCCGCTGAATAACAATGACGAATACACGGTGATGACAGCCGACTATCTCGCCAACGGAGGCGATAACTTTGAATTGTTCAAGTCAGCATCACGGCGAATCGAAATCGGCTTGAAAGTCAGGGATGCGCTGATAAATTATTCGCGCAAAGCCGGTAACCGGGAAGAAATAATTAAACCTAAAATGGATGGAAGGTTGACGTATGTCGTTGAATAGAAGAACATTCATTCGTAATGCGGCAGGAGCGTCTTTTTTTATTGGCTCCGGATTATGGTCGACCGATAGTTTTGGTTCGGCAGTAGGCTACCAACTTACTGTATTGCATACCAACGACGTGCACAGTCGGATTGATCCCTTTCCGATGAACGATCCTAAATTTCCCGGCATGGGTGGATTTGCTCGGCGCGCGGAAGTCATTCGAAAGATTCGTTCCACCGAGAAAAATGTTTTGCTGCTGGATGCCGGCGATATTTTTCAAGGTACTCCCTAC
>JBEGUX010000153.1:0-5851 GCA_041178685.1 Bacteroidota bacterium | reverse complement strand
TATAGCTCCTCGGACGCGCCGCGATTTTCTTCAACTCCAAAAGTGTCAGTCTGAGCAGCATGGTATCAACGGGTAAGTTTCATAAAATAATCTTCCAGCTTTCTCTTGGCATTGATGCCAGATGGCGCACAATCCAACGAACAAAACCACCCATTCAGTTTCTCCACTTCGTTACGGTTGAGACGAAAAACAAGTTCCGAATCTATTGTTTCAGTAAAGCTGGACTTCCATTCCGATTGATCAACTAACGCAATTGCTTTTCGGATATCATTAAACGAAAATCTAACCAACAAATCATTTGAATCGAGCAATTCATTTACTTTACCCTCTGCAACTGCACGCCCTTTTGAAATAATAACCATCCGTGTGGCGATCAGCTCGACTTCAGACAAAATATGGGAAGACATAAACACTGTTTTCCCTGAAGCACTTAATTGCAACGTCAGATTTCGGAGATCAACAATTCCTTGAGGATCCAATCCGGTTGTCGGTTCATCCAATATGATCAACTCCGGATCATGCAATAATGCCTGAGCCAATCCAAGTCGCTGCTTCATGCCGTGAGAATAATTTTTCACCGGTTCTTTATCACGACCGGTAAGTCCAACGAGCTCAATAACACGATCTAATTGTAACGAAGAAACATCGGCTCCACTCATAGTGCCGAGTATTTTCAGATTGCTCCTTGCAGAGAGATATTTGTAGAAGTCAGGTTTCTCTACAATAGCTCCTACTCTTTTCAAATAATCGACTTGTCCGCTACTTATTGACTGACCGAAAAAACGTATTTCTCCTGCTGTAGGACGAATAAGTCCGAGCAGCATTCGAATAGTAGTACTTTTTCCTGCACCATTCGGACCAAGAAATCCGTAAATATCGCCGGAATGAACCGAGAATGAAAGTTGTTCAACTGCCTTGAAATCCCCGAATGATTTACTAAGATTGACTGCTTCAACAGGGATCATTTCAGATGAGAGATGATTTTTTCATCCATTGGATTTACGGATGACGGAAAAAACGCCAATAACTCTCCCTTTTCGTCAATTAAGTATTTGCAAAAATTCCACGAAGGTTCTTGTTCGTTCCATCCATTTTTGCTTTTATCGGTTAACCACTGATAAAGCGGAGCTTTTCCATCTCCTTTTACCACCACTTTTTCGAACATTGAAAAAGAAACACCATAATTCTTGGTACAAAACGTACGAATCTCCTCGGCGTTTCCGGGTTCTTGCCGGCCAAAATCGTTGGAGGGAAAACCAAGCACTGCTATTTTATTGCCGTATTGTTCATGCAATTTCTGCAGATCTTCATACTGGGACGTATATCCACAGTGACTTGCGGTGTTAACGATAAGGATTTTTTTGCCTTTCAGTTGGGAAAGGTCGAAGGATTTTCCTTCCAGATCATTTACAGGAATAGAATAAAATGACATAGTTGAGGTGGTTGAAGCTGATTGAACGGGACGCTCTGCCGAGCTGGCACAGGCTCCCATTAGCGCCAAAAATGGAAGTGTGAGTAAATTCCAAAGTCGTTTCATGAAGTATATTGTAAACTAAGGTTAGAAAGTAATTTCAAAAGTAGAACATCTTATGGTTGAAATTGTTCATTTAAAAGGGTAAAAAAGAATGAAATTTCGTCCTCAAAGTTGCTTTTCAAGATTAATTTAGCATTGTGAATGCGATAGCCAAAAGTATCGAGGATTTACGGCTTGAATTAGCTCCATTTGGTGCTCGTCTCATTGCAGTTTCCAAGACCAGACAACCCTCTGAAATTCAGGTGGCCATTGAATCGGGACAAGTTGACTTTGGTGAGAATTACGTTCAGGAATTAATTGAAAAGCAACCTCTACTACCTGAATCGGTTCGGTGGCACTTTATTGGCCACCTTCAATCCAACAAAGTTAAGTACATCGCAGGCTTTGTACACATGATTCATACCGTCGACTCCCTTAAATTACTTCAGGAAATAAACAAGCAGGCGGTAAAATTTAATCGTATAATCCCTTGTCTGCTGCAAGTTCACATCGCTCAGGAAGAGACAAAATACGGTTTGTCTTTTCAAGAGGCCGAAATATTGCTCAACAGTAGCGAAGTTGGTGAATTAAAAAATGTAACCATAGTTGGTTTAATGGGGATGGCGACAAACAGTGATGACGACTCAGTGATTACTACAGAATTTCAGGCATTGAAAATATTTTTCGATGCTATGAAGAAGAACCACCCACAACTCACGCAACTTTCGATGGGAATGAGCAGTGATTATCGATTAGCGCTAAATTGTGGAAGTACGATGGTCCGAATTGGATCAACAATATTCGGTGAACGCAATTACCCAAATGCACCATGAACGCGGCCGGAGTTACCTTTGCACTGCTCACCACACTATCCTGGGCAATTGGAATTTTCCCATTCACGGTCGCTGCTCGCCGGTTAGGTGTCAATTCGCTTAACCATTTCCGGTTGGCTTTAGCAACTGTAATATTATTTGGAATTGCTTTCATTGCCGATACTAATTTTATTACTTCAGTATTTAATACAGAACATTGGAGTGCCTGGTTTTGGCTCGGATTATCCGGAATTATTGGGTTGACAGTCGGGGATCATTTCGGCTTTGCCATGTTCACAATTCTTGGTCCTCGGTTGGGAAGCGTATTATCCACTTTTGCTCCCGGAGCTGCGCTTGTAACAGGTTTTTTTCTAGCCGGCGATCGTCTATCATTGATAGGTATAGCCGGAATGTTGATCACCATGCTGGGCGTGATTGTACTGTCGCTCAGCCGTGAAGAACGCAACAAGCACGAAGACAATCATCATGGCTCACTACGAAAAGGAATTTTATACGGAATCATCGCCGCATTCTGTCAGGGAATCGGATTGGTGATGGCTAAAAAAGGTATGCAATTGCAAAGTGGCTCTCTGCTTCCGCCATTTCAGGCAACCTTCATTCGACTGTTTTCTGCTACTGCATCATTAGTACTATTAACGGTCATGATGCAGCGCTGGAGAACAGTTGTTGCACCAATTCTTGAGAACAAAGAAAAAGGATTGCTCCCTGCTGTCGCCGGCACTTTTTTCGGTCCGGTCATGGGCGTTTCGCTTTCACTCTTCACCGTTTCTTTTCTAGATGCGTCGGTTGCACAAACCATCTTTTCCTTAGTACCTGTAACTGCATTGCTTTTATCGCGAATTGTCTATAAAGAAACCATTCATTTCAAAGCGTTAGCCGGCGTACTAGTAGCTATTTCGGGAGTGATTGTGCTGGTATGGCGCGATTTGATACAGTCATTTATCTTTGGAAACTAAAGTAAAGGCACAATGAACAATAAGCTACGATCTATACTGGCCAGTGTCCTTTTATTCACTGCCACTTTTCTAGTGTACTGGAAAACAGCATCACCCTATTTGATGTTTGATGATGCTGCCGAATTCGCGTTAGTGATTCGGTTAGGCAGTATTGCTCATGCTCCGGGATTTCCTGCATACATATTTTCAGGAATGATTTGGGATACTCTGTTTCATGGAATAATCACCGATGCTGTTCTTCGTTTAACACTTCTATCCTCTTTTTTAGTAGCAGCTGCCAACGTATTACTCTACCAAGGATTCCGTTCTATTTCAAGAGTCGTCAATAACGGCGTTGAGAATTGGAAATCGGAAGCTGCTGCTTTTTTTCCTGCACTTGTTTTTGGGTTAGGTAATACTACCTGGAATTGGGCTAATACTATTGAAGCCTATGCATTTCAGATTTTCTCGATGGGATTGCTTCTCTTCGGTCTTTGTCGCTATCAGGAAACGCGCAAAACTATGTTTAGTTTATTGGCAGCTTTTGCACTCGCTCTAGGATGGAGCAACCACCACCTGACAATGATTGTCTTTACTCCTTTCGTTCCACTTTTTTTCCTTCCCGGCCTATTCATTAACGTATCCACAACGTTGGACAAGAAAAAAAAGGGAGCGGATAAAAAAGACAGTTTATTCGTTGCTTATTTTTCCGTTTGGCGGATGAAGGACTTTCTTCTCTTCACCGGCATTTCTGCGCTTGTAACAATTTCGTTTTACGGCTGGATGCTATGGATAGCACAAAATGATTATCCTTTTATGTTTGGCAAACCTGAAAATCTGGATGAATTATTTTTTCATATTCGCGGTGGAGCCTACACCAAAAATATTACCGAAACTAAAGGTGATATTATTGCTTCGCGCTTGCCTTATTTTCTTCAGCTTACCGCCCGCCAATTTTTCCTCTTCACACCGCTATTAATCCTTGGAATAATTGAATTATTCAGAAAAAAAGTTGTTCGCCTTGCAAGTGTTGTATTGATTTACTTTCTGCTGCTTTTAATATACCAGTTGAACAATAATCAATGGGCAAGCACGGATGCTTATCTGTTGTTACCCTTTATAGTGCTTTGCATTCCGTTAGTCTACGGTTTTGATCGATTATTCAGTTACCGAAAATTAATATTCTTGATACCGTTGTTAAGTATTTGTACGGTAGTAATGGGGTTCGACCAGCACAATAGAAATTCATATCCGGTTAGTGAGGATCTGATGGAGCTGTTGGACAAGTCCGCCCCAAAAAATAGTGTAGTATTACTGTCTGACTGGACAACGGTTATTCAATATTATTTTTATCGTAATGAAAATAATTTCCGCTCTGACTTGGATGTACTTCACTACGACTTTAAATTTACACATCATCATCTTTTGCCTTTAAACAATCCTGCTTTGTACCAAAAAATCAAGCCGGAATACGATCAGTTTATTGAAGCAATGCGCACTGAACATCCGTATCAAATTGTTAATACAGGCTGCGACTTATCCACTCCGGAACTTAATGCAATCTTCAAGAATCTTGTATTAAAAACCGAGCAAGTGTGTAAAGAAACCGGCAGGACTTTCCTGACTGATCCGCGTACACATTACTTGTTCAGTACATCCAACTTCTACAATCCTGCACGTTATGTATCGGGGTGTTTCTCCTCCAATGTCCCTACCGATACTTCCTTTTCAGTTGATTTTCTCAACCTAAATTTAGAATTTCTTGATTCTCCTTTATTGCTGGACGATCCTTCTTGCCTCGATAAACTGGTGGATTTCCAGGCAATGATGGATCAACAGATTTCGTTTTATACAGCCAATAAAAATGAGCTTTTTCTACAGCGATCCAATGCTACCAGAGATCGAATCATGCGAATTCAACGTGATCTAAAGCGAAAAATGTCTTTCGCTTATAAGATCTAAAAGATATTAGTGAAGAGTGGTAAATCGTTCGATAAGCGCTTCAATGGCCAGACGGTAACCCATCAATCCAAAACCGCTCATCACTCCAACGCAATGGCGGGCAGTTAACGAAATATGACGAAACTCCTCCCTGGAGTAAATGTTGGATAAATGAACTTCTACGACCGGAATAGAAATAGCAGCGATAGCATCTGCAATGGCTACTGAAGTATGTGTATAACCGGCTGGATTGATGATCACTGCATCTGCAGTATTTCTCGCTTCGTGCAATGAATTGATTATTTCCCCTTCAACATTCGATTGAAAATACGAAAGTGTAATAATAGGAAACTGCGCTTTTAGTTCTTCAAAAAACTCATCAAAACTGCGTGAACCGTAGATCGAAGGTTCTCTCTCGCCAAGTAAGTTAAGGTTAGGACCGTTGATAATTAATAATCTCATAAGCCGTATCAGAAGCTAAATTTACGTACATTTTCGATATTAATCTGTGGAAAACCTGAAGAATCGATCCGATAAAAGTTGCCTTCATTTTCTCATTTTTGAAATTGATCAATAACCGCTAATTTCTTGAGCTGGAACGCTTATATAAAAGGATTTAAATCCTACTT
>JBEGUX010000152.1:0-2890 GCA_041178685.1 Bacteroidota bacterium | reverse complement strand
CCAATTGAAGACCTTCGTAGCGAGATCGGGATTTGAACCCGAGTCCGCCGCGGCGGATATGAATCCAATGCTCGATTCAAAGGCTTCAAAAAAGGTCTGCTAAAAAAAAGGTCTTCTAATTGAAGACCTTCGTAGCGAGATCGGGATTTGAACCCGAGACCTCAGGGTTATGAATCCTGTGCTCTAACCAACTGAGCTACCTCGCCATAAACAGGTCGCAAAAATATCAAAAGGTTCCTAACAAAAAAATCTGCGACCTGTCGGTTTTATCTTTTACTTTTTTTCTTGACTACCTTTTTTACAACCCGCTTGTTAGCAGCCTTTTTTACTACTTTCTTGACCGCTTTCTTCGCAGTTTTCTTATCTGCCTTCTTAGATGTTTTTTTCTTAGCAGCAGAAGTCTTTTTAACAGGCTTTTTCTTTGGTGAAGACTTAGTTGACTTCTCAGCCATCAGGTTCAATGCAGAGCCAGCCTTAAACCATTCAATCTGATTCTTGTTGTAACTGTGGCTTACCTTAATGCTCTCTTTTGTTCCATCCTGGTGATTCAATACCAGAGTCAAAGGAACATCCGGCGTAAATGTGGTAAGACCTGTCAGATCCAGTACATCATCTTCCTTGATCTTATTATAATCTTCTTTATTGCTGAAGGTCAGCGCAAGCATACCCTGCTTTTTCAGGTTGGTTTCATGAATGCGTGCAAATGATTTCACAAGAATTGCGCGTACGCCAAGGTGTCTTGGCTCCATCGCTGCGTGCTCTCGTGAAGAACCTTCGCCATAGTTTTCATCACCTACAACGATCGATCCGATGCCATTGGCCTTATAGTAACGCTGAACGTTTGGAACTTCATCGTAATTGCCGGTCACGGTATTCTTTACGCTGTTTATCTTTTCATTGAAAAAATTAGTAGCGCCAATAAGCAGGTTGTTGGAGATGTTATCCAGGTGCCCGCGATATTTCAGCCATTTACCGGCCATAGAAATATGGTCGGTCGTACATTTTCCTTTTGCCTTTATTAACAACCGTAATCCTTTCAGGTCATTACCTTCCCATGGTTTGAATGGCGAAAGTAATTGCAGACGGTCTGATGTTGGACTTACGGAGACCTTTACACGGCTTCCGTCTTTTGCTGGTGCCTGGTAACCTGCATCTTTTACAGAGAATCCCTTCTTTGGTAATTCTTCTCCGCTTGGTGGATCAAGTTTTACATGTTCACCCTTTTCATTGATCAAGGTGTCGGTGAGGGGATTGAATGACAGATCACCGGCAATGGCCAAAGCAGTTACAAGTTCTGGTGAACCAACAAACGCATAGGTATTCGGGTTGCCGTCATTTCTCGATTGGAAGTTTCTGTTGAAGGAGTGAACGATGGTGTTCTTCTCTTTTTTGTCCGCACCAACACGATTCCACATACCAATACATGGACCACAGGCATTTGCAAATACTTTTGCGCCAATCTTATTGAATGTATCTATCAGTCCGTCGCGTTCTATGGTATATCGTACCAGTTCAGAACCCGGTGTGATCGTGAATTCAGCTTTTGTTTTTAAGCCCTTGGCTGCAACCTGTTTCGCCAGACTTGCTGCGCGGGAGATATCTTCGTAGGAGGAGTTTGTACATGAACCAATCAGACCCACTTCAACTTTTAAAGGCCAGCCTTGTGCGATGGCAGTTGATTTCAATTTTGAGATAGGGGTAGCCAGATCCGGTGTGAATGGACCATTCAGATGTGGCTCCAGTTCAGACAGATTAATTTCAATTACCTGATCGAAATACTGTTTTGGATTCGCGTAAACTTCAGGATCTGCAGTGAGATGTTTTTTAATTTTGTTTGCAAGCTTTGCAACCTCAGCACGTCCTGTCGCTTTCAGGTATCGCTCCATGGATGCGTCATAGCCGAATGTTGATGTTGTTGCACCAATCTCAGCACCCATGTTTGCAATTGTACCTTTTCCAGTACAGCTCATACTGGTTACACCTTCACCAAAGTATTCAACGATACAGCCAGTTCCGCCCTTTACAGTAAGGATACCTGCAACCTTCAGAATAACATCTTTGGCAGATGTCCACCCACTTAATTTTCCAGTCAGTTTAACACCGATAAGTTTTGGAAACTTTAATTCCCAGGCCATGCCGGACATAACGTCAACAGCATCTGCACCACCAACACCAATGGCAATCATACCTAGTCCGCCGGCGTTTACAGTATGCGAATCTGTTCCAATCATCATACCGCCCGGAAAGGCATAGTTCTCAAGAACAACCTGATGTATAATTCCCGCACCTGGTTTCCAGAAACCGATGCCATATTTATTTGAAACGGAAGCCAGGAAACCATAGACTTCCTTGCTTTCAGAATTTGCAATTTTTAAATCCTCATTGGCACCTGTTTTGGCAACAATAAGGTGATCACAATGCACGGATGATGGTACAGCAACCTTTGGTCTGCCAGCGGACATAAACTGTAACAAGGCCATCTGAGCTGTTGCGTCCTGCATAGCCACACGGTCAGGCGCGAAATCCACGTAGGAGCCTCCGCGTGCGAAACTTTCCAGTTTCTGGTCTGCATGCAAATGTGCGTATAGAATCTTTTCAGTTAATGTAAGCGGCCGGCCGACCACTTTTCTGGCTTTGGCAATGCGGGCAGGCATAGCTGCGTACAATGCTTTGATCATTTTTAAGTCAAATACCATAAAAGGCTAATTTTTAGTGCTGCGAAACTACCAAAAAAAGCCTGATGGCGGAAAAACGGCAGGTCATTTTACACGAAAACTGACGTCAATCACAGTATGTAATTAAGATGTGCTTATCCTGCTCAGGATGCGGATATTACCTTGCATTGATATAATTCAGAAATTCCTTTTTGTAGGTTTCTTCCTTGAATTTT
>JBEGUX010000151.1:0-2532 GCA_041178685.1 Bacteroidota bacterium | reverse complement strand
ATATTTACTACAAACAATACGCCGACGAAACCATCGATAGCATCTTCACGCCTTTGCAACTACAAGGCGCACGTCGCCTCGAGGCGACAGAGTTCCGTACATGCTGGTTTGAAAACGATGGCAGCGGTCGCTTCAAAAAACACGTCTTTCCCAATACAGTGCAGTTTTCGCCGGTAAATGCAATACTGGTAGACGACTTTAACGGCGATAAGAATCCTGATTTATTGATGGCAGGAAATAATTATGGCTTGCGCGCTGAAATGGGAAGAAATGACGCATCGTTTGGAAATTATTTACAAGGCGATGGGAAAGGCAGGTTCATTGATGTATCTTCAGCAGAAAGTGGACTACAAATTACAGGAGAATGTCGCGACTTGCAGATAATACATTTAACCAATGGAAAGAGAATAGTGGTAGCAGGTATTAACAACAGTCATCCCATTTCTTACATCATTACGAAATGAAAAATATCTACCACTTTACTTTCCTCGCAATATTTTTACTTTACTCCTTCGGCTCGGATGCAGGAATAACCGGCAAGGAGAATAAATTCATCAATTCGAACCAGTGGCTGGTCAATGCAAATGGCGACCTTACCGCCGTCATTCTTCACGACATCTTTGCTCCTCCTATCGCTTCCAGGATTTATGTATATGCTAATATAGCTGCCTATGAAGGCATACGACAAGCGCATCCGGAGTTCAAATCGTTGATAGGTCAGCTGAAAGGCCTGGACTCTTTACCACAGCCAGTTGCAGGAACTAATTATGATTTCAATATTGCTGGTATCCGTGCTTTTTACGCTACCGGGAAAGCACTCGTCTTCAGTGAAGCGGACATGGAAGAAGCCTGGGAGCAAACCAAATCGAAGCTCTTGAATGGTGGAATTACCGAAGCGATGCTTCAAAACTCGATTGCCTATGGTAATGCACTTGCCAGTGCAATTGTTCGTTGGGCAAAAAAAGATAATTACATTCAGACGAGAACGTATCCACGCTACCGTTACAAAGGCACTTTAGCCAATTGGCTACCCACTCCACCCGATTATGCTGAGGGACTGGAACCTTACTGGAATAAGATTCGTCCACTTGCTATGGACTCGGCATCACAATTTATGCCGGAGCGTCCCATTCCCTATGATACGACAAGTGGATCAGCGTTTATGAATTCTTTAACGGATGTTTATACAACAACCAAACTCACCGACTCTGTTTACGAAACGGCACGTTACTGGGACGACAATCCGTTTGCTACTCAACATCAGGGACATTTTTCTTTCGCCATAAAAAAAGTTACGCCTGGAGGGCATTGGATAGGAATTACTTCTACCGTACTTATCACGTCATCTTCCTCGCTAATAGAAAGCGCAGAAGCTTATACGCTTGTCAGTCTGGCTATCTTTGACGGATTCATTTCCTGTTGGGACGAAAAATACAGATCCGAATATATCCGACCGGTGACGGCTATTAATCGTTTGATAGATGAAAACTGGAAACCCTTTATTCAGACACCGCCTTTCCCTGAATATACCAGTGGACACAGTGTTATTTCCGGAGCTGCAGCAACGGTATTGACCGGACTGTTTGGCGACAACTTTGGATTCATAGACACATTGGAAGTACTTAACGATTTGCCCAAGCGATCATTTACTTCATTTAATGCCGCTGCAGACCAAGCTTCTATTAGTAGATTTTATGGTGGCATTCACTATAAACCCACCTTGGAAATCAGCAAAGAACAAGGAAGACGGTTAGGAACTTTTATTCTTAAGCGAATCCGGACGCGTGTTATTCCAAAATGATATACGTATATTAACCTCATTAATTATAAACCACAACACTATGAGTTCAACCACTACTACGTACAGCAAAAGTGCATTGCCTACTTTAGTGACGGTCTTCTTTTTTTGGGGATTCGTCGCTGCTTCGAATGGAATCTTTATCCCCTTTTGCAAAACTCATTTCAACCTCAATCAGTTTCAGTCACAGTTGATTGACACCTCTTTTTACGGAGCCTATTTCTTCGGCTCCTTGTTGCTTTATCTCACCTCTTCTTTTTCAGGATTAGATATTCTAAATCGAATCGGATATAAAAACGGAATTATTTTCGGATTGTTGATGTCTGTAGCCGGTGCCTTAGCATTAGCTTA
The DNA here is from genome assembly GCA_041178685.1 of Bacteroidota bacterium. GTDB lineage: Bacteria > Bacteroidota > Bacteroidia > AKYH767-A > 2013-40CM-41-45 > Pollutiaquabacter. The sequence continues at coordinate 383 of JBEGUX010000151.1, read as the reverse complement.
TGTTTCATCACTCGCCAGTGCAACTTTTGCCATGGTACTTGGATCGTTCTTCCTTATTGCACTTGGATTTTCTCTTCAGCAAACCGCTGCTCAGCCTTTCGCCATCGCTTTAGGAAATCCGGCCACCGGTGCACATCGCTTGAATCTTGCCGGCGGTGTAAATTCACTTGGAACACTTTTGGGACCACTTGCTGTTAGTTATATTCTCTTCGGTGACCTAGCAGATGGAGGAACCGCTACTATACAATCGATCCAAACGTTGTACTACTTGCTGGCAGGATTATTCCTCTTCGTGGCTCTTTTCTTTTTATTCAACAAAAACCTTCCTACCATTCAACAGGAAGAGCACATGGAAAAAAGCAATAAAGCCACTAACATACTTT
>JBEGUX010000150.1:0-4155 GCA_041178685.1 Bacteroidota bacterium | reverse complement strand
AGTCGCGCAACGCTGTGGCGTTCTGTCCGAAACGTAGCTTAAACCTGCGACTGAAATAAGCAGGATCCTTGAAGCCAACCTGATGAGCAATTTCCTGAATGCTGTCTGGTGAATTACGGATGAGAAAATGTGCACGTTGTAGCCGTTGCTCTTCGATATACTCCTGAAGATTTTTTCCGGTTAATGATTTGAAAAACTGTCCAACATAATCTTCCGACACATACGCAACATTGGCGAGCACCTTATTCGATAAATCGCCCGACAAACGCTCTTTGATAAAAGTGACTATATCTACCAATCGGCGATCGGTAAGAAATTCCAACTTATCAAGATATGGCTTGAACGCAGACTGATTGTCCATATAACGGCAGAGGTGTATAATAATCTCTTCCATGTAATTGCGGATAATCTTATCCCGGCCCAGTTTCTGTTGCTCAGACTCCAAAGCAATATAACGTATCAAATGTCCAAACTCGGTGTCTGAAACCAATGGAAAAGGAGGCAAACCAAGTACTTCAAAGAATGGAATGGTTTCGTATAACAAAACCTCAAAAGCAACAGCAACAAATACATCCTTCTTGTCATTGGGAATATCTAATCCGCTGATGGGTATGAAGTGACGAGCTCGGGCTTCAAGATCCAGAAAATCTTGAGGAGGAATTTTTTTAGATGGATTTTTTCCATGACGAGCATAAATGGCTTGTCCACCGGGGAAAAAATAAAAACTGTTGGGATGAACGCGATGCTGCTCTTTACCCGCGATAAAATCACCACGATCGAGCAAGACAATATAATTGCATTTCTCTCTAACATCAAATAACTCCAACGGTTCTACCACCTCGCGAAAACCAGCATGGTGAAAACGAATGTGTAACGAGTCAATAAATTTGTGGAGCGGAGACACTACTTAAATCGTTCAATTAGTAATTCAGTACTAATTCTATAAAACTAATTAATTTCTCAATAAAATACAAGTCCGACTTCGATTATTACATTTTCCCTGGCCGCATTAAACGACAAAACGCCAGTTGAATCCATTTTGGCATCTTTGCAGTGGATGTACAATCTTTTCATACTAGCCGGTCAGACAGTCTCCCCGTTGGAACTCTTCGCCGTAATCACGGGAGTTGCCGGTGTTTGGCTGACAGTGAGACGGAATATTCTCTGCTTTCCGATTGGCATAATTAACGTTCTTTGTTACGCTTACATCTTCTTTCAATCGGAGATCCGTCTTTACTCTGATGCTTTATTGCAACTCTTCTTCTGCATAATGTTAGTTTACGGATGGATATCGTGGAGAACCAACCGTCAGGATGATGAAGTTATCATTGAAAAGACAACGACAGGCGAGTGGATTTTTTTTTCAGCGCTAGTGGCCGTAATAACACTTACTGCCGGCTGGTTACTTTACCGGTTTACAGAAGCATCGTATCCATTTCTGGATACAGGATTAAGCGTGATATCTGTTTTTGCACAATGGATGACCGCCAAAAGACGAATAGAAAACTGGCTATTATGGATGGTAGTGAATGTTGTTTACATTCCACTATATTGGATAAAAGGACTTCCATTCACCGCGATACTTTACGCCTTCTTTTTTGTTATAGCTGTTAATGGCTGGCTCTCGTGGCAGCAATCTTACCGTAACCAGCAACGATGAAAAAAGAAGTTTTCAAAATAGCTTTACTCGGACCGGAATCCACGGGCAAATCAACTTTGGCGGCAGACTTGGCCAGTCATTATCAAACGTTGTGGTGTCCCGAATTTGCCAGAAGCTTTTTACCAACGCTTAACAAGCCTTACACAAAATCAGATGTTCTTCATTGTGTCGATGAACAACAAAAACTGGAAAGTGACGTGTTGAACAGCGCCACACAACCGTTGGTCTTCTTTGATACCGAAATTATAAATCTATTTGTGTGGCTGGACTTTTGTTATGGCGATGCACCCATCAGCTTAATTTCAAATTTAAAAGACCGGTACGATTTTTATTTGCTCACATCACCTGATATTCCTTTTGAGCCCGATCCACTAAGGGAACACCCGGATTTGCGCGATTATTTTTTCGAATGCTATAAAACGGAAGTGATAAAAACCGGTATTCCATTTACTGTAATCGGCGGAATCGGAACAACACGTTTTGAGAACGCAGTTCGTGCTGTTGATCATGCACTAAAGAAACACACAGAATAAATCTGTACCTTTCGTTCCTATGAAAAAGATATCGCTGGTCGCTTTATTGCTCATACTATCTTCGCTATGCTCCGCACAGTATTACGCTGCCATCGGAGGCAGAGCCGGGAAATTCAATACGGGTGTTACGTTGAAATATTTCTGGGATGCTGACAACGCAACCGGAATAAAGTTAGACGGATACTATACCAAAATGGGTGACGGCGGTTATACGATTAAAGGATTTGGGATCAAACAAATCCCTATGAAGATCCCCATCATCCAACTGCCACTCGACTTAGTGATCGGCGCCGGTGTTCATGCCGGCTACTTTCCGCTTGGACAAGGCCGGTATTACAAGCGTGTAAAAGGAAATAAAGATCCACAAGAAGCGGACTTTTACGATACTGATGTTGTATCCATCGGTATAGATGCAACTATTGAAATTGAGTACCAGGTGGAATCTGTAGTTCCCCTCGCTTTCGCCTTTGACTTCTGCCCTTTTTATGAATTTGTAAACCGCGGACCCGAGTATATTGATTTCGGTTTTTCCGTTCGCTACTTGTTCAAAGACTAATTTTTTTACTGGTAAAAACGGTAGCCGATACCTAAGCCCGGCTTCCAGCAACCATCTTTTGTTGCTGTCTTAGCATTGTAGTAAAGCGGCAACTGGAGAACCAGATGCTTATAACTATAACTTAATCCTATTCCTAATACAGGCAAAACAGATGAATTTTTAATAGCTGCTTCATCTTCTTTATAGCGTAACGACGGCAACATACCGAGCATCACTTTAGTGAATCCTGACCTGTAGGTAATATTTGGGCCTGCAAAGTTCAAGAAAGCACCTTGATCAATGTAGCCAGCAACGACAACTCCATCGTATCCGGAGAACGCCACGTTTTTCTTTTTTTCCTGTGCGCTCACCGACTCCAATAACAGAGCGGAAAATAATACCATAAGAAGAAACAATTTACTTTTCATAGGATGATATAAGTTATAAGTACAAGTGGCTTTTACGATTACAAGATAATGCATTTCCTTATCGATAAATTAAAGTTGTTAAAAAACAGTGGCCATTGAACAATGTGTTCCAAAACTTGTTTACCTTCGTATTCACTGGGGTGCTTCTTGTCCAAAAGAAGCTGAGATCAGACCCATCGAACCTGTTCAGGGTAATGCCTGCGAAGGGAGGTCGGTAAACAATCCGGGTGTGCGTATGCCCCACGGCGCGCACCATTGTTTAATCGTAAATAAAACACGATGAATTTTAGTATTAGTTCAATTCGATTTGCACTACGCTGCGTATTGATTTTTAGTTCACTAGCATCAACCACAGCTTTGGCACAAAGCACCGTCAGCGGAACTGTTGTTGATCAGGTCGATGGATTACCGGTACCCGGCGTTGTGGTTCGCATTGCAGGATCTTTCTCCGCTACTGTCACTGATGGAAAAGGAGTTTTTTCCTTTAACAATATCGAGAGCAATAACAATCGTTTGGAATTTTCGCACTTATCATTTAACGATACAGTTATTAGTATTTCATCCAACTCCAGCAATCCACTGCGCATAGCATTACAACCTCGCACTTACCTATCGGAGGAAGTCAGCATTACAGCCACACGCGCTAACGATCGCTCAGCTGTTGCTTTCACTACTATTACTAAAGAAGATTTGGAGAAACTGAATCTTGGACAAGATCTTCCGGTACTGTTACAGCTTCAACCTTCCGTCACCACCACTTCCGATGCAGGAAATGGCGTAGGATATACCGGCATACGAATTCGCGGAAGCGACGCGACGCGTGTGAATGTTACGATCAACGGAATTCCGGTGAACGATGCAGAATCACATCAGGTTTATTGGGTTAACCTTCCCGATCTAGCCGCCTCTACCGATAACATCCAGCTGCAGCGAGGAGTTGGCACATCCACCAATGGACCGGGCGCCTTTGGCGGCAGTCTTAATATGCAAACCACAACA
>JBEGUX010000149.1:0-15436 GCA_041178685.1 Bacteroidota bacterium | reverse complement strand
CATTGCTTTCTTTTATTTTTGTAGGTGCTATTGCGGGATTTCTTCGATTTAATAACGCGCCGGCTCGCATTTTTATGGGTGATACAGGATCAATGGTGATCGGTTGGCTCTTGGCTGTGTCCTCTGTTCAACTCAGCCATGTTCAATTCACAGGTTACGATCTTCCGGAATTCGTAGCAGTGCCGATAGCGACGTCGTTGATGATTATTCCGGTAGCAGATGCTTTGCGTGTTGTCTTTCTACGATTGTTTGCCGGTCATTCACCTTTTCGTCCCGACAACCAGCATTTTCATCACGAGTTATTGCGCTCCGGATTTTCTCCACGCCGATCGATACTTTTATTAATAGGCATGCAGTTGTTTATCCTTTGGCTGACGTTGACGATTATCCGTCTGCCTTTTGCGCAAATCCTTTGTTTACAGATCATTTCCACCCTTTTGCTGCTCTTTTTACCGGTGGTCATAGTCAACTACAGGAAGCAGGTTCATCAGCAAGGTTGAACGAAACATCCCTACGGTTTGGTAGTATAAGGTACAGCCCAAAATCTGTTTTGGGATGAGCTTGCTATGCCATCAGTAACCCAAAAACTGCTTTTTATTTTCGGAACCCGGCCGGAAGCTATCAAGATGGCGCCCGTGATCCTGGAATGCGCTCGTCGCCCGGAATTCGAGGTAAAGGTGGCGGTTACCGCTCAGCACCGTCAAATGCTTGATCAGGTGTTGCAGTTCTTTGGCATTGTTCCGGATTATGACCTTGGTTTGATGAAGCCCAATCAGTCGTTATTCGATATCACTGCTGACGGACTTCGAAAATTAGAGCCTGTACTGGATGAAGTTAAGCCCGATGTTGTGTTTGTTCAAGGCGACACCACGACAGCTTTTATTGGAGCACTTGCTGCTTACTATAAAAAGATAAAGGTTGCGCATATCGAAGCCGGCTTGCGCAGTTACAACAAGTATTCTCCATTTCCGGAGGAGATAAACCGTGTGCTGACAGGGCACCTGGCCGACATACATTTTGCGCCAACTGTTGGTGCGGCTAATAACCTACAACTGGAGAACATCAATGATAATGTGCATATTGTTGGCAACACGGTGATTGATGCGTTGTTGCTGGGTTTGGAGTTAATCAAAGGAGAAAAAGGAGATGCTGTTCGTGCGGCTCTCGCCGGACTTCCGATCGAGAAGAAATTTGTACTGATCACCGGACATCGCCGCGAGAGTTTTGGTCTACCGTTTGAAAATATTTGTGCTGCCATCAAATCAACTGCTCAGGAATTCAGTGATGTACATTTCATTTATCCCGTGCACCTCAACCCAAACGTTGTTGAACCGGTTCACCGATTACTCGATGCTATTCCCAATGTTCATTTAGTAGCTCCGATGGAATATCCTCAGTTCATTGCTTTGATGGAACGATGTCATCTGGTGCTGACCGACTCGGGCGGAATACAAGAAGAAGCACCTGCTTTAGGAAAACCGGTATTGGTGATGCGAGCTATTACCGAACGGCTGGAAGGCATTGACAGTGGAACAGCAAGGTTGGTGGGAACTTCCAAAGAAAAAATTCAGGCTGCACTACGGGAGTTACTGCTGGATGAAAAGGCATATTCCAAGATGGCAAATGCTGTAAATCCATACGGCGATGGAACTTCGGCCCAACAAATTGCGACCATCATTTCCTCCATATAACTATCATTAAAGAATAAATAGTCATTAAAAAGCGGACATCATGAAGGAGAACGGAAAATTACACGTCACCATTTTGGGACTCGGATATATTGGATTGCCTACTGCGGCTCTGATTGCCAGCAAGGGAATAAATGTGTCCGGCGTAGATGTCGACCGTTCAGTAGTGGAAACCATCAATAAGGGAAAGATTCACATCGTGGAGCCCGACCTGGAAGGTTTGGTGCATTTTGCGGTTCGCAAAGGAACATTGGTCGCCTCTCAAAAGGTGAAGCCGTCGGATGTTTTTTTATTAGCGGTTCCAACTCCATTTAAAAAGAAGCACCTTCCTGATCTTTCGTATGTAGAGAATGCAACGCGGATGCTACTTTCCCACCTGAAGCCGGGAAATTTAGTCATTATAGAGTCTACCAGTCCGGTTGGAACAACGGAGAAAATGGCACGACTTATCTTTAAGGAGCGGCCCGAGTTGAAAGGAAAGATTCATATTGCGTATTGCCCGGAGCGCGTTTTGCCTGGAAGTGTTATTTATGAGTTGCAGCAGAACGATCGTGTGATTGGTGGAATAGATCATGCATCCACCGATGCAGCCGCTCAGTTTTATTCGCGATTTGTAAAGGGAACACTTCACAAAACAAATTCCCGCACAGCGGAAATGACAAAGCTGGTCGAGAATGCATACCGTGACGTGAATATCGCTTTTGCCAATGAGCTCTCAGTAATTTGTGATAAAGCCGGAATTAATGTCTCTGAGTTAATTACGCTGGCGAGTAAACATCCGCGTGTGAAAATTCTGCAGCCGGGGCCCGGAGTTGGCGGGCATTGTATTGCTGTTGATCCGTGGTTTATAGTTTCAGCATTTCCAGATGACGCTCATTTGATTCGTCAGGCGCGAGAAATAAATACCAGGAAGACGGATTGGGTAGTGAAAAAGATCCGCGAAGCAGCCAATGCGTTTCAAAAGAAAAATAAGCGAGCAGCTGTTGTTGCTTGCATGGGATTAGCCTACAAGCCGGATATCGACGATCTGCGCGAGTCCCCGGCACTAGAAATTTATAAAGAGTTGGAGCAAGAGGGTTTGTCGGTGATGGCTGTGGAGCCGAATATCCGTAAGCATTCATACCTTCCTATCACGGATACACTTCGCGCTATCCGTGAAGCAGATATTGTAGTGTATCTCGTTAAACACAAAGAATTCTCCGGTCTTCAGACCGATGGCAAAATTGTTCTTGATTTCTGCGGTGCTACCGGATTTTAATACGTTGTAATAACTGCACCGAGTATTCATGTCACAACAACAAGCATCAACAACATTCGACGATTTCCTCGGAATTCCCAGGAGTGTCCTCGAGTTTATGCTTTTTCGTTTAATTGGTTTGGTGCTGGTTTTTTTACTGCATGTAGTCTTGGCGAATATGATGGGCGCTAAAATTTATGGCGACTATGTCATAGTAATTTCTTGGTTACAACTACTGGTAGTTGTTAGTACTTTCGGAATGGAAAGTTCAGCTGCCCAGTTTCTTCCGGTGCTGGTGAGTCAAAAAAAGTATGGTGAAGCAGCCGGTTTCGTGCGCTTCTCGTTTCGACTCATCACTATAGTATCTGTGATTTGCAGCATCGGTGTATTCTTATTTCTATTGTTCTACGGACTGAAAAAAACGGTCAGTTTTAAAGAGGGGTTGTTCTGGTCTGTTTTTCTCTTGCCGGTATTAGCACTCGTGCACCAATCTTCTGCAGTACTTCGCGCTTTTCAACGCATCAAAGCTTCGGTATTACCATTGCAAGTTACCTGGCCGGTGTTGATGGTAATTACGGCGGGTTGGTATTATTTGGAGAACAATAAACTGCCGATTGATGCAATCATGTTGCTGCAACTTGTTTGTACCTTAATAGTTGGTTGGCTGGTGCAACGGAAAAAAAACAGGCGACTGGATATAGAAATTGCTACAGCAGAGCCGGTGTATGAATGGAAATCATGGCTTTCTTCAGGGTCGTTCAATCTGCTATTATCATTGGCAGAGTTTCTGTTGAAACATGCCGATGTGATCACAGTGGGATATGTTATTAGTCATATTCAATCTGGAAGATACTACGCCGCAACGGCTATAGCATCTATTGTAGCTTTTGGACTAACGGTTACGGACCAGGCGTATATGCCCGGACTTCGCTCGGCATTTTTAAGTGGGAAGCGGAAAGTGTTGCAGGAAAAATTGCGAAGTGCAACACGACAGGTTTTTATGATAACGTTACCGGTGGTATTGGTGTTTATGCTCGCAGGCCGCTGGTTATTGTCGGCTTTCGGTTCCTCTTTTGAACAAGCCTATATCCCATTACTAATTTTATTATCCGGACAATTGTTTCACGCTGCCATTGGTATGTCGGGTGGATTGTTGTCTGTTGCCGGACATCGCCATCGTTATCTGATATATGCCACAGTTTCGGTTATTGTCCAACTAATTGCTTTGTTTTTAGTATTGCCCTCATTTGGACTGGTAGGTGCTGCGTTGACCGTTACGCTCTCCAGAATTTTATTGAACCTGCTTTGCTTTATTTTCCTCAAGAAAAGGTATTCGGTTTCTGCATCCTTGCTTTAGTCTATCCTGCTCATTGGTTTTAAGTTGCTAATTGCCGAACGCATAAGGTTTTTTTATAGCATACTGAACAAGTAACTAATAATTATACTGCTTGATAGAACGGCCTTTTTTGATTAAAATTGCGCCCCGATCAGGTTGGATTGCTTGCTAAACAATGACCACCTTTTCGATCTTCAACACCACGTGGCAACTTCCAACCGTTTAAAGGAATATGTACAGCTGACGAAGCCGCGCCTCTCCGCGCTGGTTGTTTTTTCTGCGGCTACGGGCTTTGTTATTGCTACTTCCGGTGAATTTGAAATGGCAACGTTGCTTTGGTTGATGCTGGGAGGTTATTTGGTTACGGGCGCATCCAACGGAATTAATCAGGTTATCGAAAAAGATCTTGATAAATTGATGGAGCGCACCATGAACCGTCCTGTTCCTTCCGGCAGACTATCGGCGCAATCAGCGTTCATCGCATCGCTGTTGATGGGAGTAATCGGAGTCTCCATTTTATGGATTAAAATGAATGCGCTTTGTGGAGTGCTGAGTCTGCTCTCCATGATACTTTATACCGTCATTTATACGCCCGCAAAACGTGTCACTCCGTTTGCTGTATTAATCGGCGCATTTCCGGGCGCATTTCCCCCCATGCTGGGTTGGATTGCTGCGCGGAACACCATTGGTATGGAGGCAGTTTTGTTGTATGCCGTTCAGTTCATTTGGCAGTTTCCTCATTTTTGGTCGATTGCCTGGATTCTACACGACGATTATCTGCGCGCCGGGTTCCGTATGCTTCCGTCGGCGGGTGGACGAAATAGCAGCTCGGCATTCCAAACTTTAGTGTATACCGCTTGTTTGATACCTATGTCGTTTCTTCCGCAGGCCTTCCATATTGCGGGATGGGTTACTACCATCTCCTTGCTGGTTTGTGGCGGCATTTTCACCTGGCAATCCATCGGGTTGTACCGCACACTGGAAATGAAAGCAGCTCATCGTCTGATGTTTGGCTCCTTTCTTTACCTCCCGGCTGTTCAGCTTTCCTGGATGATCGAAAAACTCGTTTAACCATGTCAAACACTCAACTATCCGAAGAAGAATTACGTCGCCTTACCTCACGCAATACCTTGCTATGGTTTGGTATCATTAGCATTATCATGCTTTTTGCCGGATTAACATCGGCCTACATCGTTCGGCAGAGTGAAGGCAAGTGGGCGCAGTTTGAATTGCCTAATACTTTTATTATCAGCACTATAATTATTTTGTTGAGCAGTATTCCCATGCAATGGTCGGTCAATTCCATCAAGCATGACCGGGCGGATAATTTAGTTAAAGGACTGATAATCACTTTTATACTCGGTGCAGCGTTTGTAATTACTCAATACATCGCATGGAGTGAGTTGTTTTCGCAGGGAATCGCCTTTTCCAGCCGGTTATCGGACATAAAAACCGGTTATACCTATATTCCGGCTGGTCAGGAAACGGCCGAACAGGCCGGCGGTGTCGGGAACGTTTCGGCCTCTTTCCTGTACGCAATAACTGCCTTACATATTTTACACCTTGTTGGGGGTATTTTGGCGTTATTTGTCGTACTTTCGCGTTCAATAAGAAAAAAGTACACCTCTGCTGAATTCTCAGGAGTAAAAATGTGTGCAACATATTGGCACTTTTTGGGATTCCTCTGGTTGTATTTATTCATCTTCTTATTTTTCGTTCGATAACGAAACATCAGTCTGAATAAACGTAGAAAAACCACTTTAATCACTTACACTTAAATGGCAAGTCACGCAGCTTCCGCAAACCCTTCGAAAATTTGGGGCGGCGGTACCTCTCCTTACAGCATGAGCTGGGGGAAAATGTTTATGTGGATCTTCCTGGTTTCCGATGCATTCACATTTTCTAGTTTGCTAATCGCGTATGGTTACATGCGCCATCGCTTTTCTGATATCTGGCCTATTCCGGGCGATGTGTTTACGCACTTCCCTTTCATTCATGGTCATGTTCCCCTCGCTTACGTAGGTTTAATGACCTTCATTCTGATCATGTCGTCAGTGACTATGGTATTAGCCGTATTTGCTGGACATAACCTGGATCGTAAGGCGGTATTGAAATGGATGGGACTTACCATTGTTGGTGGTTTTATGTTCCTTGGCTCACAGGCTTGGGAGTGGTACCACTTCATTCATGGATCTGAAAAAGGATCTTACATCTTAGCGGATGGTCGCTTTGCACGCACTGATGATCTCGAGCCGGGAGTATTAATTTTTCAGGATCACTCCAAAGTGGAAGGTGCAGAGGCGCAAGCCTTAATGGAGACTGCCAAGAAAAATATTCACGGCGCTAACTTGACCGAAAACGAATACGGAAATACTCCGCTCTTCGCTAATTTCTTCTTCTTCATTACCGGATTCCACGGGTTCCACGTATTCAGTGGTGTCGTCTTGAACATCATTGTCTTCATCCTCGTGTACCAGGGATTCAACGACAGAAAGAAAGATTATGAGCTGGTGGAGAAGGTCGGTTTGTACTGGCACTTCGTTGACCTTGTATGGGTATTCGTATTTACATTCTTCTATCTCGTCTAATCAATCAACCATATCGTCATGTCAAATAATCACCATACGGCAACCTCAGAAGGCGGACACGAACACGGCTCATTGACCACAAAGCTGATCTGGAAAGTATTCTGGATATTGCTCGGCGTAACACTTTTTGAAGTAGGTATCGCTTTTACCTCGATTCCGAAAAATATCTTGATGTATACCTTCATCATACTCACTATCGTGAAGTCGTACTACATCGTAGGTTATTTCATGCACCTCAAGTACGAAGCGGTGCCGTTCCGCTGGACGATCTTGCTTCCATTTGTTCTTATTGTGTATCTCATCTTCATCGCCCTTTACGAAGGTTCTGCGTTGTCGATGGCTCCATTGTAATCTGTCATGCCGATCTCCAACAGGATTAAGCTCTTAGTGCCGATTGTAATCCTTGCTTATCCGGTTGCTTTCTGGCTCGCAATTTCCTGCGGAGAAAATCATTTTAAGCGTCTCCCGGTGATCGGTCCAGTTGCAGTGACCGCATCGGGAGATTCTGTTTTTCATACTGTTGGTGATTTCCATCTGACTAATCAGGATGGAAAAACAATTTCCCAAGCCGACTTACAGGGAAAAATTTACGTCGCCAACTTCTTTTTTGCCTCCTGCAAAACAGTCTGTCCGGACATGAACCAACACATGCGCCGCATCCAGGAGAAATTCAAAGGCAGCGATGAAATACGTTTGGTTTCTTATACCGTTGATCCGGAATCGGACTCAGTGCCGGTGCTTGCTGAATATGCAAAGAACTTACGTGTTGACAATACTATGTGGTGGTTTCTGACAGGTCCGAAAGATTCTATTTATTCCTTGGCCCGTGAAAGCTATCTCCTGCCTGCGGCTCAACGCATAGCAGAGGGCGATTTTTTCCATTCACAAGATTTGCTCCTTATTGACAAGGAGAAGCGTATACGAGGTATCTATGACGGTACGGAGAAATACGAGGTGGATACGTTGATGGACGAAATCAAAGTGCTGATGCACGAGTATTACGAAATGGAAAAGTCGAAATAACTTTACAGCTCGCCGACTGTTTTATAATTACATCTGAAGAAAATGTCACTCTCTCAAAATCTAGCTTCCCGCGAAACGTTCTATAAACGCTTCATCTGGATTGCTTCGATTGCCGTTTTCGCAGTAGTGGTGTTACTATCTCAGTTGCCGAAATCTGCATCTATTCCAACATGGGCAAAGTTTCTTCCCGCAATGAATGCGGTGTTGAATGCATTGACTACCGTGTTGTTATTGGTATCCTTGAGTTATATCAGAAAGAAAAATGTGGAGATGCATAAAAAGCTCAACTTACTGGCTTGCGCACTCTCTACACTTTTTTTACTCTCGTACGTTTTGTTTCATTCCTTCGGTGTTGAAACAAAATTTCCCGTTGATAATCCCATGCGTCCGGTATACCTGTTTATTCTCACCACGCACATTATCCTTGCTGCCATCGTTTTTCCGCTGGTGCTTTTCAGCCTTTACCGCGGTTTAACGAATCAAGTCACAGCCCACCGTAAAATTGTTCGCTGGTCATATCCAATTTGGTTGTACGTAACTATTACCGGAGTGATTGTTTACCTGATGATTTCACCGTATTATAAGTTCTGATATGAAACGTTTGGCAGTATTATTTTTGTTGGCAGGTTCACTCATCTTTGTTAATAATGTAAGTGGACAATGTGCCATGTGCCGTCGAAATGTTGAGACTAACAAAGAGGCGGGAAATTCGAAAGTGGGAACAGGATTGAATAAAGGTATTCTCTATCTGATGTCTGTTCCTTACATCATTGGCGCAGTGGCAATCGGCGTTTGGATGAAACGCAGAAACGAAAAGTCCAAGGCGTAAATCGTCGCTACCTAATTCTATTTATTTTCAATCCCTATCAGTTGTAGTCGACAACTTGCGCCGCCCTGCTGAATTTTGTACCTTTGCATCCTGTGCCATTCTATAATACACTGGATCGCAATCAATTGCTGAAAAAGATTTCTGATGAATCTTTCTCACGCATCACCCTTTCCTTCTATCGCTACGTTAAGCTGATCGATTTGGAGCAGCTCCGTGCCCGAATGTTCAGGGAGTGGCAGTCGCTTGGAATTTTAGGTCGTATTTACATTGCTGCCGAGGGTGTTAATGCACAGATTTCTATTCCTGAGCCTAACTTCCAGGCGTTCAAAGACTGGATGCAAGCCTTCGAGCCGTTTCGCAATATGGATCTGAAAATAGCGGTGGAGGACGATAAGTTTTCTTTCGTGAAACTTAAGGTGAAGATCCGCAGCAAAATTGTTGCCGATGGATTGGATGATGCTGCTTTTGATGTAACCAATGTGGGTCGACATCTCTCCGCCCGTGAATGGAACGAAGCGATGGAATCTCCTAACACGGTTGTCGTTGATATGCGCAACGTTTACGAAAGTGAAGTGGGGCATTTCGAAGGTGCATTATTGCCGCAAGCGGTAACATTCCGCGAGGAACTTCCGGAAGTATTGCAACTACTGGAAGACAAAAAAGACAAGAAAATTCTTTTGTATTGTACCGGCGGTGTTCGCTGTGAAAAGGCCAGTGCATATTTACGCCACCATGGTTTTGACGATGTTAACCAGTTGAACGGTGGAATCATTTATTATGCGCAGCAAGCCAAGGAAGAAGGACTACCGGTAAAATTCCTTGGAAAGAATTTTGTGTTCGATGATCGTATGGGTGAAAGAATCACCGATGACGTCGTCAGTAAATGCCATCAATGTGGCGCCACATCCGATGCGCATACCAACTGTGCTCATCAAGGTTGTCACGTACTTTTCATTCAATGTCCTTCCTGCGCCGAGAAGATGAATGCTTGTTGCTCGGAGGAGTGCAAGCATATTATCTCCTTGCCTGAAGATGAACAGCGGGAAATCCGACGGACTAATCCGCTCAAGGATGTTCAGGCTTTGTACAAGCCGGTCATCAAGCCGATTATTTAATATTCCAAGTATTTACCGGAAGCGTTTCGCGCTGAGAAAGCCAATGGGCAGATCAGTTTTCCCTTGAACGGATAAGTCTGCCAGTATTTCGCCAATCGCGGAGGCAAACTTGAAACCGTGTCCGCTGAAACCCCAACCAAACGTGACGCGTCCATCCGTTTCTTCTTGCTGGTCAATTACGAAGTTTCCATCGGGTGAATTTTCATAGAGGCAAACTTTTGCATCTACAATTTCTCCGTTTAAACCAGGCAGATGATTTTTTACGAATTCACGGAGTTGGCGTAAGTCTGTTTCTGTTACGATAGTAGAAACGTTATCTGCCTCGACACTGCCTGCCGGCAAATGCAATGCCAGCTTTGCTCCTGGCGCAATTTCCTCGTCCTCCGGAAATCCGTAGTATGCGCCGCCACTGACAGGATCAGCGATAAGCCAGCATGGAAAATTTCCCAATTGATATTCAGCTTTTCTATCTGTTGCAAACCATGCCAGTATTTGTCGGGTGACATTCAATTTGCCGGCTGCTTCCGGTATCAGGCGTGCCGACCAAGCTCCAGCCGCGATGATCAATCGCTTTGCTCTAAATGTCTCACGATCGGTTTTTACCTCAACACCATCGTTGGTTAAGCTCCAGGTAACCACCTTGGCATTGTTCCTAATATCGGCACCATTACGGGTAGCTATTTCCAGCAATGCACGGATGGATTCTTCGCACAGCAGATAGCCTGCTTCCGGCTCAAACAGAAGTTCGTAATCTGCGGGTAATCGAAAAGTTCCACTCGAAGTGTGTGGCAGCTCATTCACCGGAATGCCATACAACGAAGAGGAAGTTTTAACCCCCTCTAAAATTCGGTTTTTAGCAGGTCCGGCGTACAAAATACCGGTCTCGAAATACAACTGACGGTTGATCTCCACTTCCAGCATTTCCCAGTTATGATAGGCACGTTGTAGAAGTGGAATATAATCGGGATGCTCGTAATAGGACTTTCGGATAATGCGCGTTTGTCCGCTATGAGATCCATGGGAATGCGGTGTAGCAAACTGATCCAGACCAAGAACTCGAAAACCTTTTTTGGCCAGATGATAACAGGCGGAAGCACCCATTGATCCGGTTCCTATAACGATATGATCGAAATTCTGCACCTGTCAAAGATAACCTTGGGAAGTAAGGAATTGTTTATTGAATAGAATTTTTAGTCCCGTGTTTTATTCCCAAACTGATTATTGGCTATATTTGCACCAGTTCTTTCTCAATCCCTGCAAGGGAACTTATCCAGAAAGGTGGAGGGAATACGCCCGTTGAAGCCTTGGCAACCCCGGTAATCTGCATTGCCAGACGAAAGAAGGTGCCAAATCGTTCTTCTTCTATAAGAAGGCAGATAAGTCAGTGAGGTCTCACCGTCTTTTATTACGTTTTGATCTTCTCTGGCTGTCAGAGAAGCTTGTTGGATATCCATTGCGGAGGCTTTTGGAAGAGATCACTTTAATGAAAGAAATTGTGAATACATCTATTGCGAATGTTTACCGGGGAATGCCGGTGTACGAAGAGCTACTAAAAAGAATTTTAGTTATCGATGGTGCAATGGGCACCATGATTCAGCGTTATAAACTCGAAGAGGAGGATTATCGCGGTAATCGATTTCAATCGTTTGAAAAACCGTTGAAAGGTAACAATGATCTTTTATGTCTGACGCGTCCGGAAATCATCGAAGCCATCCATCGACAATACCTCGATGCCGGCGCTGATATCATTGAAACCAACACCTTCAATGCACAGAAGATTTCGTTAGCGGATTACGCTATGGAATCGCTGGCGTATGAGATCAATGTGGAGGCTTCACGCATCGCAAAGCGTGCTGTTGAAAGTTATAGTAAAGACCATCCCGGCTCCGGACCTCGTTTTGTGGCCGGTGCTATTGGGCCCACCAATAGAACTGCATCACTTTCTCCGGACGTAAACGATCCCGGTTATCGTGCTACAACTTTTGATGATCTCGTGGGTGCGTATGCCGAACAGGTGAGAGGTTTGATCGATGGTGGTTGTGACCTTTTATTGGTTGAAACCATTTTCGATACACTCAATGCGAAAGCCGCCTTGTTTGCGATTGAATCAGTTTTCGAAGAACGAAATATTCGATTGCCAATGATGGTCTCCGGGACTATCACTGATGCCAGCGGACGAACACTCAGCGGTCAAACCGTGGAAGCCTTTTTAATTTCTGTTGCTCACTTACCATTGTTAAGCATTGGATTGAATTGTGCGCTCGGTGCAAAAGAGATGCGTCCGCACATTGAAGAGCTTTCACAAAAAGCACCGTTCTTCGTCAGTGCGTATCCCAATGCGGGCTTGCCCAATCAGTTTGGTGAGTATGACGAGACGCCGCACCACATGGGACATCAGATAGAGGATTTCCTCAAGAGTGGCTTTATCAATATCGTTGGCGGTTGCTGCGGTACCACGCCGGACCATATTGCGCATATTGCGAAATTGGCAAAGGCAGTTCCGCCACGCAAAATACCTGCTGTAGAGCCGTGGCTACGCCTGAGCGGATTGGAAGCTGTTGTGTATCGTCCGGAATCCAATTTCATGAATATCGGTGAACGAACAAACGTCACCGGTTCGAGAAAGTTTTTACGACTTATAAAGGATAATCAATACGAAGAAGCTCTGACTATCGCTCGCGATCAGGTCGATGGTGGAGCGCAAGCTATTGATGTAAACATGGACGAAGGAATGCTCGATGCTTCTTTTGCCATGACGCGATTCTTGAACTTAATGGCTGCTGAGCCCGACATTGCGCGTATTCCACTGATGATCGACTCCTCCAAGTTTCATGTTATCGAAGCCGGGTTAAAATGTTCACAAGGGAAAGCGATTGTAAATTCTATTTCGCTGAAAGAAGGGGAAACTGAATTCATTCGTCAGGCAAAATTAATTCGTCGCTATGGTGCTGCAGTGATTGTTATGGCCTTTGATGAAAAAGGACAAGCAGATACGCTTCCACGACGCATAGAAATCTGCGAACGCGCTTACCGTACTCTTACAGAGAAAGTTAATTTCCCGCCGCAGGATATTATTTTCGATCCGAACATATTCCCGGTAGCTACCGGCATGGAAGAACATCGTAAGAATGCGGTTGACTTTTTTGAGGCTACTCGCTGGATAAAAAATAATCTTCCTCACGCCAAAGTAAGCGGAGGAGTAAGTAATGTATCTTTCTCGTTCCGTGGAAATGATACCGTTCGCGAAGCCATTCACGCTGCTTTTCTTTATCACGGAATTCAGGCCGGCATGGACATGGGAATTGTTAATCCCGGACAATTACAGGTGTACGATGAGATTCCCAAAGACTTGCTCGAACTTGTAGAAGATGTTTTGCTGGATAGAAGAGATGATGCCACCGAACGTCTTATCACACATGCAGAGACATTAAAAGGAGTTGTTGGAAAGAAAGAAGAGAAAGAAGAAGTTTGGCGCAATGAGAGCGTTGAGAAGCGACTGGCGCATGCATTGGTAAAAGGAATTACCGATTACATCGAAACGGATTTGGAAGAAGCATTGACAAAATACCCCAAACCATTACACCTGATTGAAGGACCGCTGATGGACGGTATGAATATCGTTGGTGATCTTTTCGGTGCCGGAAAAATGTTTCTTCCGCAGGTGGTGAAAAGTGCACGGGTGATGAAGAAAGCTGTCGCTTATTTAGAACCGATGCTTAACGCTGCCGACGGTGGAGTAGTGCGCGCCAATGCGGGAAAAGTGTTACTAGCTACGGTAAAAGGAGATGTGCACGATATCGGTAAAAACATCGTCGGTGTTGTACTAGCTTGTAACAATTATGAAGTAATCGATATCGGCGTAATGGTTCCCGCAGAAAAAATTCTGGAAGCCGCACGGCGCGAGCAGGTAGATGTTATCGGCCTGAGCGGACTCATCACGCCATCGTTGGATGAGATGGTGCACGTGGCAAAAGAATTGGAGCGCGAAGGATTTTCGGTGCCCTTGCTCATTGGTGGCGCTACCACTTCCAAAGTACATACGGCTGTTAAAATCGAGCCGCACTATTCACAGCCTGTTGTGCATGTCAACGATGCTTCTCGCAGTGTTCCTGTGGTGAGTCAATTGTTGTCGAAAGAGCAACGTCTTGAATTTGTTGCTGCCACGCGTGCAGAATACGAACGGGTACGTGAATACAATCGTCTGGCGAATTCGCCCGACAAATATTTATCCATAGAAGAAGCCCGCAAGCATCGTTTTATTTCGGAAGAGTCTGAAGAGATTATAGTTCCACGTGAATTAGGAGTAAAGGTATTTGACGATTATTCATTGGAAGAGATCGCTGAGTATATCGACTGGACTCCTTTCTTTCATGCGTGGGAGTTGAAAGGTGTTTATCCTAAAATTCTTCAGGATCCTTCACAAGGAGCTGAAGCCATGAAATTATTTGATGATGCTAAAGTTATGCTGGATCGCGTGATTCGCGAGAAGTGGCTTAAAGCACGTGCAGTGGCCGGCATTTTTCCGGCACTTGCCATAGGCGATGATATTGAAGTGTTGGATGCTGCCGGTGATCATACCATCGCGATGTTCCACACATTGCGCCAACAAACACGCAAGCCGGATAGTCAGCCTAACATTGCGCTCGCTGATTTCGTTCTGTCGCGCGAAAAAGCTGCCAATGGAAAGACCGATTATATCGGTGGCTTTGCAGTTACCGCAGGAATTGGCATCGATGAGTGGGTGGCGAAATTTGAAAAAGAGAACGACGATTATTCTGCGATTCTTTTGAAAGCAATTGCCGATCGTCTTGCAGAAGCTTTTGCTGAATTGTTGCACAAGCGTGTGCGTCGGGAGTTTTGGGGCTACGCTGCAGATGAGAATTTTTCCAATGCTGAATTAATCAAGGAAGAATACCGTGGCATCCGTCCGGCACCGGGCTATCCGGCTCAACCGGATCACACGGAAAAAATTACCTTGTGGAAATTACTCGACGTTGAAAAAAATACCGGCATTCAACTGACAGATAGTATGGCGATGTTTCCAACGGCTTCGGTAAGTGGATTGTACTTTGCGCATCCTCAGGCTCATTATTTCGGAATTGGACGCATAGCGAAAGATCAGGTAACGGATTATGCACGACGCAAAGGAATGTCAGTGCAAGAAATAGAACGTTGGCTGGGGTCTGTCTTGGGATATTGATGGTATTGGTTGTAACTTCTACTGACTAAAGTTTTAGCCTTTCTCAACTACTGTTTTTTCTCGTTTATCAGTTATTTTGATGCTGATAAACGATTTTTGATACGGCTATTGCTCTGATTTACCCCATCTTTTTTTAGGTCATGTAAACCATCGTATCCGTATCTTCGTGTTACTTACTAAACAACCACTTCCATGAAGAAATTACTACCTATTCTATTTGTGATCGCCTTATTTGGCCGAATTTCGGCACAAACGTGTGCTTTCACCTATTTTGCTAGTCCGAGTGGCGCCGTAACGCTTTATGCCGACTCGAATTTCAATCCTTCCACGACAAATTATGTGTGGACTTTTTCAAACGGTCTGACTGCTTCTGGCTACAGCCCGACGGTTACGCTTCCAAACGGAGTGTACAATGTATGT